>DRHE01000079.1 GCA_011049745.1 Spirochaetales bacterium
CTCTTTATCTGTCCCACAAGCTCACCCGGCTCCATATTCTTCAATATGTAGCCTGTAGCCCCGGCTTTTACAGCGCTCAATATTTTCTCTTCTTCTTCGAAAATAGTGAGGATCAATACATTAACCTCAGGATACTTTTCTTTTATCAAGCTTGTTGCTTTTATGCCGCTCATCCGGGGCAGGCCGATATCCATCAAAATTACATCAGGTGTAGTCATTATAGAGAGATCTTTAAGCAGCCCTTCAGCATCTTTATATGCTTTTACTACTGTAATCTCTTTATCCAGGCTCAATAAGTACTTCAAGCCCTCGCGCACCTCTTTAACATCTTCCACTATTACTAATTTTATCATCCTGCTTTTTTTCATAATTCTTATTCAGCTCATCTTTAAGGGAATTGTAATTATAAAATCAGAGCCTGCATTTATTAAAGAGGAGACCTTGATCTCTCCCTTAAGCCGGTCAACACGATTGTGTATATTCTTTAGTCCCAGACCTTGCTTTATTTCCTTTTGGAAGTCAAAGCCGATGCCGTTATCACTGAAATGGATATTAAGTCCGGAGTCGGAAATACTCAACTCTAATAATACTTTTGCGGCATTTGAATGTTTTAAAACATTGCTCACCAGCTCCTGAAGCAGTTTCTCAATTTCGAACCTGATACCTCTGCCTGAAGAATTAAGTTCTTCAGCATCAGTTATCCTGTAATCGAAGGCGATATTCTTGGGGCCCAATCTTTTCTTGATATTAAAGACAATAAACTTGCTGAAATCAATTATCACCCGGTCACTGTACTGCATACTGAAGATTATCTCTTTGAGATCTTTGATAGCCAGCTGGCAGTTATTACCGATCCTCTCCAGCATATCCTTCAATTTAAAGTTGCTCTTTCGGCCGACTGTTTTGGCAACATTATTGCAGATAAAAATATTGGTCAATCTGGCGCCTAATGAATCGTGCAGATCTTCATAAATGCGCTCCTTCTCTTCGATAACCCTAAGCCTGATATTTTCCTGCTGCAGCAGGCCTACTTCTTTTGTCCTTTTTATTACCTTTTCCTGTAATTCTCCGGCATACTCTTCGATTATGTCAACGAGCCTGTTGAATTGTCTTCCCAGGACAGCAAACTCATTCCTGCTTTTTACCACCACCCTTGCTTTTTGTTCCCCGTTTTCCAGCCGCTGCATAACACCTATTATATCTTTTAACGGCTTTATGATTATTCTGCTGCTCAACATACCGATTACAGCAATTACCATGATCATCAGCAGCATATCGATAACCGCAATAACCCCAATTGTCTTATTGGCGCCGGCCATTATTGCGTTATAGGGTAAGGCTACAATCAGTATCCAGCCGGTTATATTATTCCCCTTATAGGCGAAGAATATCTTTTCGCCTGCTACTTCACCAATGAAGCTTCCCTCTTTTGACAAAATCAGCTCCTGCGGTTCCTTTAATGTAAACTGCTTCAGCTCAGTTGAATATTTCAGAGTCTCGGCAAATTGGTCTACAATGATCTCTCACTTTTCATTAATCAGAATAGCCTTCCCCTGCTTCTGTATTTTCAGCTCTTCTATCAGATTGGTGAGACTATCGAGCAGAATATCTATACCCAATATCCCTACAAACTCTCCATCAGGATGATATACAGGTATAACAGCGGTTATGCCCAGAGCCTTTATACTCGCGTAGATATAGGGCCTTGCTATAGTGTAATCCCCGGCTGCTACCGCCTCCTTATACCAGGGTCTTATCCTGGGATCATAATCTTCGGGTAAAACTGCAGTATTATCCAGAAAACCTTCTCCGTAGCCACATTCAAACATCCTGCCCTCTTTAGTTCCAAGGTATATGGCCCTCATATATTCTTTCCTGGCCATTACATTAGCCAGGAAAAGATCTTTCAAATGATTTTCATCTATTCTATATACCACTTTATAGGACGCCAATGATCTGGCCAGATTTTCGATTTCTGAAAAAAATTGATTTATATTATTATCCGTATCATTTAGAACAGTAGCAGCAAGCTCCTGGGCATTGGTGAGTGAATAATTTTTCATTAAATTAAAACCGGTGAGGAGCATGGTTCCAAGAAAAATAATTGTAGTTACCACAATGGAGATGATTAATTGCGACTTGATACTTTTGGCGGTTCTTACCATGCTGGAAAGCTTATATCGAATCCGGAAGTTTTTTTCTGCATAAGACCTACCTCCTAACCGGAATACCCCGCTTCTGCAGATACTCTTTTAATGAATCAATTGAATAGCTGCCCAAATGCACTATTGAGGCAATCAAAGCAGCGTCAGCCGCTCCATTAGTAAACACTTCATAGAGATGCTCCGGATTCCCCGCGCCGCCGGAAGCTACCACCGGCACCCCCACGCTCTTTGAGATCAGACGGGTAAGCTCAAGTTCATAACCAGCCTTAGTTCCGTCGGCATCCATGGCATTGACCACTATCTCACCGGCACCCAGTTTTTCCGCTCTTAAAGCCCACTCCAAAGCATCCAATTCCGTGGGCGTCCTGCCGCCATTAATAAAGACACGATAGCCGGAGGCCATTTGCTCATCCTTTGCCGCATCCAGCCCCAGCACAATGCATTGACTGCCGAAAAGTGAAGCTCCCTCTTCGATAATCGCGGGATTGCGTACAGCGCTCGAGTTGACACTTACCTTCTCCGCTCCAGCCAACAGCACCTGCCGCATGTCCGCGGTCGAGCCGATTCCACCGCCTACTGAAAAGGGAATAAATATTACCTCCGCCACCCTTTCTACTACATCGATCATGATCTTCCTTCTTTCCGCTGATGCAGTAATATCATAAAATACCAGCTCGTCAGCTCCCTCCGCGTAATAGCGGCCCGCCATTTCCACAGGATCGCCTACATCACGATTTTCCTTAAAACGAATCCCTTTAGTAGTCCTGCCCTCCCGCACATCGAGGCAGACAATTATCCTCTTGGCCAGCATTATCCCCTTCCCTATGGTTTCCAGGCTATAAAATTAGCTAAGAGCTTCAGACCGCTCTCTCCGGATTTCTCCGGATGAAATTGAAAAGCAGCCAGGTTCCCGGCAGCCACTCCGGAAGAGAACTTAAGCCCATACTCTGTTTCAGCAATAATTACGCTTTTATCCTGAGGCACCGGATAGTAGGAGTGAACAAAGTAGAAAAAAGAGCCGCCGGCAATCCCTCTAAGCAGGGGATGCGCTGCTTCCGGATAGTCAACCCGGTTCCAGCCCATGTGCGGTACCTTAAGCCCTTCCTCCCCCGGAAAGCGGCGTACCACACCGGGAATGAGGCCCAATCCCCTGGTCTGCCCTTCTTCAGAATAATCAAAAATAATCTGACACCCCAGGCAGATACCTAAAAAGGGCCGGCCCGACCGGTAATACTCGATCAAACTTTGCACTAATCCTCTTTCCCGCAGAATAGAGAGAGCCGCACATGCATCACCGACACCGGGGAAGATCAAACGGGAAGCGCTTTTTATTTCTTCACCATTGCTTGCAATGGAGAACTCGGCGCCGATAAACTTTAATGCCGTCTGAACGCTTCGGAGATTTCCGGCGCCGTAATCTATTACAGCCACTGAAGATCTCTTTGACATTGCTATTCCTTTATACTATGACAATCGATAATTCTGTTATTTTAACAAGATTATCATCAAAAAATAGTGCATCGCAATCTACCTTTTAGCTGTGATCGAAGATGGCGATATGAGTGCTCCAAAAAAACGGGAAAGCTCCGGTGTGGAAAAGAAGAGCCCGGTCATTCTAACCATTTTCTCTTCCACCCTCACCTCCACACTCTGCAAACGTGCTGCAAGATTCTCAACTTTTGTTTCACGCAGCCACATGACAAGCAGTAACCTGAAGAGTGCTTCCAGGATCCTGGCGTTCTTTACCTCGCTTAAATTAAAGGACGCGGTCAATTCATGGACTTCATCTTCACCACGACTGAATATCCAGACTTCCCGTATGGGCAGATCTGGAAGCTGTGCTTCCTTGCCCGCGCCTCCTCCGCCGGGAAGCACAGGGAAATAGACCAGGGCATCGGCAAGTTTCAGGTCAGCTTTAACCCCTCTTGGTAAAAAAAAGGGAGCAGGTTCTTTTATTCCTTCAAGCAGAGTAAGAATAGCTCCCGTGGATATTAACAGGACATTTTTCTGCGGAATGGCCACCTGAATATTCTCAACCGAATGTTGCCAGTAGGTCTCCGGTGAACTTACTTTTATCCAGGATTTACTTAAGTTCAACTGTAATTTTACCGCCAGACGGGGATAGCGGCCCAGGGCCAGCAGCGATATAACCGGAGTGCTTCCCGGCTTAAGCTCAACAGCCCCAAAAACCTTTGAGGTCCTCTTAAAAAGTGAGTTCTCCGCCTCCTCTTCCAGGTGAGCTTCTATTAATACCTCCCTGAACAAAGCCTCGGCAGTATCAAAATTCAGAACCAGATAAAAGGTGCTGCTCTCAGGCAGCACAGCGAACCATTCAGCTGCCGGCCTCTCAGGCGGAAGCGTGGCACAGCTGCCTAAGATTATAAGAGTCAATAAAACTGCTGCTGCATTAATCCTGTTTTTCATACCCAGCCGGTAATTTATTTTTTAAGCTTTTTCCAGGTAGATAGAGCACTTCTGATCACTGCACTCCAATAGTTCTGCACTTTCGTGGTTGATCCAGAGCCAGGAGGAAGCCAGGGTCTCCCTGGTCAAGTGGTCATTATAGGAATCCATGGCTTTTTTCAGTTCATCACTGCCGAAAAGGTAGAGTTTAATCCGGTCAGTAACCTCAAATCCCTTTTCCTTCCTCAAGTTCTGAATACCGCGCACCAGATCGCGGATTATTCCCTCCTGGATCAGTTCTTCAGTTAACTCGGTGTCTAAGGCAATGGTCAGGGATCCTTCATTCAGGACCTTGAGGTTTTCTTTTTCGCAGCGCTTAATAATTACGCTCTCTTCAGTCAAATCTAAAATCCGGCCGTCCAGATCAAGCGAAAGGGTGGCGCCGTCGAGCAGGGATTGAATTTCCTGTATGGTGAGCTTTTCAATACGCAGGGCCGCGGTTTTCATATCTTTACCCAGAGTTTTTCCCAGTAATCTGTAATTGGCCTTTACCGAAAACTCCACCAACTCTTCTTCATTTTCCCGGTAAACAACATTTTTTACATTAAGTTCTTCTTTAATGATACCTTCCATTTCTATAAGCACGCGTTTCTCTTCCTGGTTTTTAGTGACCAGATGGATGGCTTTCAATGGCTGTCTGATCTTACTGTTGTGCAGGCTGCGCAGCGCCCGTCCCATGGAAACAGCCTGACGGGTAATCTGCATTTTTTTCTCCAGTTCAACATCCCTGAGTGACTCATTATATGGCGGAAAATCACATAGATGCACCGATTCCGGCATATCACTATGGCGCAGATTACGGTAAACCTCATCAGCAATAAAAGGCGTAAAAGGAGCGGTTACCAAAGATAACTTCATGAGCACTGTATAAAGGGTCTGGTAGGCCTGCTGCTTATCCGGATCATTTTCCGACCTCCAGAACCTTCTTCTGGAGCGTCTGATATACCAGTTGTTCAGCAGATCA
>DRHE01000080.1 GCA_011049745.1 Spirochaetales bacterium
AGATGTTCCACCTGGCCGCCATAGGTTTTCAGGAATTTTATGAAATAATTGAACTGCCGGTTGTCATCCGCATAACCTGCTTTAAGGCCCGAAGTTGAGGGAGTATAACTCGATCGTGAAGTTATACCGGCCCCCATGGAATCGGTAAGTGAGCGGTCGGCTTCTTTTTTGAACGCTAAGGGGGCTTCAGCCTCTGAAGCATAGGTCTCCTCAGTCGACTCCACCTTAGCGCTTTTTCCGCGTAATTCCTTTACATCCGATTTCTCCTCAGCTGCTGAATTGCCTATCTCTTCCAGCTCACCTGCCTCGATCGGCTCCTCTTTTTCCTCTACCCCACCGGCACAGGAGAAGAGGAAAATGGTTAGCAGCAGCAGGAAAAACAGCTTTAATCCTTTTCCCATAATGTCATCATTCCTTTCTCCGGAGATCGCTGCTATTTATTATATCCCTTATGCAGGCGAAATCCATGGCTCCATCCTTGAAGTTTGCAAATATTATCCGGATCGGCGGGAATTGCGGGAATTAGAGATGTATTTATTTTTTATCTACACAGCAGTCCGGGGAAGTACTATAATAAAAACAGGTAAAATATGGCTTCTATTGAAACACCTTAAGCTGATCTAGATAATCGAATGCATTTTAGCGGCCTAAAAAAGTAGAGATCTTAAGGATTGGATTATGGAAACAATCAACGATTTTACCTGGGCAAAACACCTGGTTACCGGGCGGGTAATAGAAAAATTCACTTTTCGGGATTTCAGGGCTGTTTCTCTGGACATTCCTTCTACCGAGGAGAGGCATTTAAACAGGTACCGCTATCGAATTCTCTTTTTCCCTAAGGGAGAAAACAGACCGGTTCTATCCTTAAACCTGGAATTTTCAATTTTAGGGGCATACTGTCTTACCGAGCAGAGCGGGCAGGTGCATCATACCCTCAAAGAGGTGGATGAGGGCATGGCCTATGAAGATTTCAAAAAATGGGCCCTGAACAGAGCTGAAGAAGACCTGCACATCAATTAATGACATTATTGTAGAAAAGTGCTATAAAAACTCATGCCCATACGACAGAAAATTTTCTGGGGTTATATAGCCATTGTTATACTCATCTGTCTGTTTATTGGTTTTATGATAATAAATGGTCTTGCCATTAGAGATGACTTTTCAAATCTGCAGAGCGATATTATTCCCGGCGCAGTTGCAATAAGCAATATGAAGAGCAGAGCTGTGGAAATAAGGGCCTGGACCATGACCTATATAATTAGGGGCAATATAATGCGGCAGGGAAGGACATTAAAAGATGCGCTCAAGGAACAGTGGGCTGACCTGCAAGAACAGGCTGAGATACATTATAAAGAAAAGTATCATATCGGTGTGGAGGAGCAACACTCAGAAGCGGTGATAGTAAATCTGGCAGAGAAATTTATATCGGTAAGTGCTGAAATTGTTGAGCTTAAAGATAAGGGTGGGCAGGGTGAAGAGCTCTCTAAAAAGGTCAGAATTGAGTTTGGCTCCCTGTTTTACCCTTTATATCAATTGCTGGATGATAATCTGGCAGTACATCTTAAAGAGCTTGCGGAGGCTGAAACTGATGTTCAGGGCAGGCTCAAAGCTTTAGCTATATATGTTCCTATAGTAGGTATCTTAATTATCTTGCTTGCCCTGTTTATCTGGATATATACAGACCGGAGCTTAAAAAAATATATCAGGGAGCGCGACCGGGCTGAGAAGGCATTGATGGGGGCAAACCGGGAGATATCTGAGCTTAACCGGCGTATGGCCGAAGAATTGAAAAGTGCGGCCGATCTGCAGCAATCTCTGCTCCCGAAATCCCTACCGGATATCAGTAATGTGGATTTCGCCTGGGTTTTTAATCCCTGCGAGGAACTGGCAGGGGATAGTTTTAATATTTTCAGGCTGGATGAAGAAAACCTGGGCTTCTATTCCATTGATGTGAGCGGACACGGGGTGTCATCTGCCCTGTACTCTTTTGCTTTGAGCAAGATCCTCTCTCCGGCGTTTGGTCAATCCGCTCTGCTTAAAAGCTATGATACTGGTGGTCAGGGCTATATTCTGTTATCTCCGGCAGTGGTTGCCGAATATTTAAACATCCATTTCCCCCTTGATATAACTTCAAAACACTATTTTACTTTCTTCTACGGGATATTAAATATTAAATCACTCCGGTTCCGTTATGTTTCTGCGGGACACACGGGCTTCATATACCATGGGCAGAATAGCCGGCCCAGGATTATTGAGACACCCGGTGTTCCCATAGGCTTTATGGAAGAGCCCGGGTATAGTGAGCATACCCTGCAATTACAACCCGGTGACCGCCTTTATATCTATTCGGATGGTATTACTGAAGCCCTGAACCTGAAGGATGAGGAATATGGGGATAAAAGGCTGATATCAATAATAGGGAAAAGGGGTTCTATTTCTTTAAAGGAATGTGTGGCGGCTGTAATAGAAGATGTTGAATCCTGGTTTGCCGGTAATAAGCAAAGTGATGATATTTCTTTGATGGCCATAGAGACGTAGTCCTGTGGATAAAAAGGCTGAATAGCAAAAATGGATAATAACTTGATAACTTCCGGGTATTGAAATATAGTAAACTATAGCAGGTTGATAATGTATTAAGAGAGGAACATTTGGCAAAGCTAAAAAACAAGAAAAACCCGGTTGCCACTCTCCCCAGAGGCGGGTATCTGGTACAATCTCCTGAAGGGTATATCCAGTTCGGTTCGCCTCCTGAAACCATAAAGGATACCATGAACCTTCCCGAATCGGTCCCACAGATTTTCGTGCTGCCGCGGAAGCTCTTTAACTGGCAAAAGGGGATCAATCTTTCTGATCTGGAATTCCCTGTCTATTATAACTACTTCATTAAAAAGAAAAAAACTACGATTATCTGTACCCGCAGCCAGGCCGGTAGATTAATGCTGGCCCTTCAGGAGGCTCTCTTCGGGCCAAAGGAGCTCTATATTGCTCAGGATATTCACTCTTCCAGCCCGGAGATATCGCCTCCCAACCTGCGAAATGAATTAAATTACTACCGGGGGAAGATGCGGTTTCGTGATGTATTGAGCCTCAATCTTTTTAAGAACAATCGCTTTTCATTAGGCGAGGTAACTATAGCCATCAATGACAATAATGATTTTGATGTTTTTTTCGGCGGGAAACAAGCAGCCTGTGTGCCCGGGAGTATTGAGTACAAGGCAAGATATAACATCGGCCAGCGGCTCCCCGAACCCTACCGCCCTCCCCTGTTCGGGGTTACCTGCCTGGGGCCCAGTCATGGTTTTGACCCGGAGGAGAATACCTCGGGTTTTATTATCTGGCTGAACCATTCCGGCATTATGATTGATCCGCCCATAGATTCTACCGAGTGGCTAGAAGCCTCCAATGTCAACCCCAAGCTTGTTGACAGTATTATCCTGACCCACTGCCACGCCGACCATGACGCCGGTACTCTGCAGAAAATCCTGGAAGAGGGAAAGGTCACTGTTTACACAACCAAAACCGTGATGAGGAGTTTTTTAAAGAAATATTCTTCTTTAACCAATGAACCGGTCTCTTACCTGGTGCGTCTCTTTGACTTCAGGCCGATTTATATAGGCAATCCGATCTATATTCACGGAGGAGAATTCAGCTTTTTCTATACTTTACATTCCATTCCAACCATCGGCTTCACTTTGAAATTCCAGAACCAGAGTTTTGTCTATTCCTCCGACCATCAGGCAGACCCTGCTGTGCAGAAGGAATTATTGGCAAACAGGGTAATCACCCGGGAGCGTTATGAAGAGTTCAGCAATTTCCCCTGGGAGAGCAAGGTTGTCTACCATGAATCCGGTATACCGCCGTTGCATACACCGGTTGACTATCTTAACACCCTTCCGGAGAAGCTGAAGGAAAAGACAGTGGTATATCACATCGCCAAAAAGGATTTCCCGAAAGATACCAGTCTCAGGCTGGCGACTTTCGGTATTGAAAATACTCTCTATTTTAAAACTAAAGCTCCTTCCTATGAAATAACTTATCTGATCTTGGGAGTTCTTAAGCATCTTGATTTCATCGACAGCCTGCCCATGGAAAAGGCGCAGGAATTTGTAACCATTATAGAGGCAGAAAAATTCTCCAAGGGAGAGCTGATTATCAAGAAGGGAACTCCCGGCAATAAATTTTATATAATATATTCGGGAAACGTGGTTATTAATGATGAGCAGTTTATCGGCAAAAAGATATTCGGCACCTATGAGTATTTCGGCGAAATTGCCCTGCTTACCGGCAAGCCCCGCACTGCAGATGTAACAGCGGAAACCGATGTCCGGGCCTATACAATAGAGAAGGATAAGTTCTTAAGCTTTGTCTATGGAACTGACTTCGAAAAGACCTTGCGCCGCCTGGTGGCCAACAGGAGCAGCGATACCTGGAACATTCTGGTCAGCAGTCCCTTTTCTCAATTCATGACCAGCTATCAGAAGACCTGGCTGGAGTCGATACTGGTTCCGAGGGACCTGAAGGGTAAGGGAACTCTGGTAGCGGTGGGAAAGCCATTTACAGAGATCTACATAATCCGCCGCGGTCTGGTAAAGGTAAGTAAACAGGGGCGCGAAGTAGCTACTTTAAGGCGTGGTGATTTTATCGGCGATATGCAGAGGGTGCATCTTAATAAACCAGCAGCTTTTACCGTAACCTATAACAGGTCACTCTCCCTCTTTGCTATCAGCAAAACCGATGCTGTGGATTTTATCGAGGGTAATCCGGGGCTGGCCATGAAATTGAGCTACGATTTCTAAGCGGGAGAAAATTCACCCACCAGCAAACTGGAAATTATTAGCAGTTCAGCCAGCAGGCGCATGTAGCTTAAGAAAATCCTTAAAATAATGGGCTGTTGCCGATAAAGCCACGGTAAGATAATAAATAATAACCACACCGGACATCAATGACAGGGAGATCAGGCGGGCATGGTGGAATTTGCGCCGCTTACTGGATAGCATGGCTGACATGGCGCCTTCCAGGGAATCAAAAAGTGCTACCGAGGTGACAATAAAAATCGCAATAGTTATCAATCCCAGTGAACCGGCCCGATTTGCCAGTCTGTGGATCTGGGTTAACAGGAGAGTGCTGAGGTTTGCAGGAAGAAAATCGAGCAACTGACCGGTTACCAGCTCCTGCAGCCCGGGGGTAACTTTATAGATATAGGCGCTGATAGTTAAGGTTAAAAAGAAAATGGGCATGGTGCCCAGCACCAGACTAAAAG
>DRHE01000081.1 GCA_011049745.1 Spirochaetales bacterium
CATGATTGGGTGGGCCTCCTGTTGGGCGGTGTTTTTTTTGCAGCTTAACAGGAGGTTCTTTTATTTTCAATTGTTGCGTTAATTTCGTCTTTTTTCAGAGCATTCAACTTGGGACTAAAATGGGGATTTACTGAGGTCTGAAGAACAGGATATAGATGAAATACATGCTTATTTCCGCTCATTACTTCGGGAAGGGCAAGGCCCGGAACTCCTTTGAGCCCTTCAGTCAAGTAAGCCGCATTTTCCATACGGCGCTGATTGAAGGTGTCAAGCCTGGTCAACTGGATAGAGCCAACCGCCGCCTGGATATCGGTCATCCGGAAGTTGTAGCCCACATCATCAAAGTCCTGAAACCAGAAACGCTTACCCATTGGCTGCTTTGACTCATCCAGCCGGCAGTACTTGGTGCTTTCACCGTAAACCCTGGTGCAATGTGACCGGTAAAGGGAGAAACGTTCGTAAATGGCTGGATCATTGGTAACTACCATCCCCCCTTCACCCAGGGTTGATATATTTTTCTGCTCGTGAAAGCTGAAGCAGCCGGCAGTACCCATGCTGCCTGCTTTACGGCCTTTATACTCGCCGCCAACAGCATGGCAGGCATCTTCGATAACCGTGAAACCTGATTCTTCAGCCATCGCCAGTATCGGATCCATATCGCAGCACTGCCCGTAGAGGTGCACCGGGATCACCGCCTTGGTGTTGGGGGTAATCTTATCTTTCAACTTTTCCGGATCGAGATTGAAGGTTAAGGGGTCAATGTCGACAAAATCCACCTCGGCTCCCAGGGTTACCGCTGCAGCCGCGGTAGCGATCCAGGTAATCGGTGTGGTTAAAACACGGTCTCCCCTGGCAACACCAGCAGCGAGAAGGGAGAGAAAGAGCGGGGCTGTTCCATTGGAAACAACCCTGGCATACTTAGTGCCGCAGTAAGCGGCAAACTCCTGCTCAAACCTCTGACAGGCAACCCCTGAGGTGGGCGCACCTTGCCTTAACACTTCAAGAATAGCCGCCTCTTCCTCATGGCCGTATTCATTGCCGTGTTTTATCTGAAGATCATATTTAATCGCCGGGCTGCTCATAGTTCCTTATCTCCCTTATTTTCTATAATCAGATCCAGGGCTTCTCCCAGATCGAGCATTGGGGTTTTCAGCACCTTCCGCGCTTTTGTATTGTCAAGCGATACGTCTCGGGGCCGCGGGGCGCGGCTGGTTGTTACTTGCGGTTCTTTATCGACCACCAGGTCAAGAGAATAGCCCAGCTTACGCACAATCTGTCGTGCTATTTCGAAGCGTGTCAATGTATCGTTGCCGGCAAGGTGGAGAATGCCCTGAAAATCATTTTCCGCCAGCTCGAGAACTGCTCTGCTTAAAGTGACGGCATCTACCGGCGATCTGATCTCTTCTTTGGGGAAAGCCGCTTTTTTTCCCTGTTTCAGCTCATTTATAAGCCGCCAGAGAAAAGAATTCCCGGAATCCAGCAGCGGCAGTCCCGTAATTAAGGAAGGCCTGATGACAACCCAATCATGGCAGCCCTGCTGCACTATCTTTTCTCCTGCAACCTTGGTCCGGCCATAAAAATGGAGGGGTTCGGGAATATCTTCTTCAACATACCTCCCCTTTTGTCCATTGAAAATACTGTCTGAAGAGAAATAGATCAGCCGCACATTGCTCTCAACGCATAGGTCAACCAGGGTCCGGGTTACCCCCACATTAACACTCTCCGCAATTTCCTGGTGAGCTTCACAATAGTCAATATCAGAAATGGCCGCAGTATGGATGATCACATCCGGTTTCACCCTGTGGAAGAGACGGCGTAATTGCGCACTATCCTGCAGGTCGAGGATGTGCCAGGTAAGATTATCACTCAATATAGGCACCGCTCTCTGTTCAACTGCCTCGATAATATCCCTGCTGCGGTTTTGGCTGATTATGTTGCCGGCCACAAAGCCGCCGCCCCCGGTAAGCAATATTGTTCTATTCATCTTATCTCTATAGCTCTTTATCAATTAAAGTGATCATCCGGCCAATACCCCTTCAAGTATCTCTACCCAGCGCCGGTAAGCGGCCCGGTATTGAGCTGCAGCAGACTCATCCGGCTCAATTATCTGAATAGTGGACAGTCCGGTGAAAGCTTCACTTAAAGAAGAATAGATCCCGGCGCCCACTCCCGCCGCGCGTGCGGCTCCCTGTGAACCATCGGTTGAGAATAATTCCAAACGCGCTCCGGTGATAGTTGCAAATGCGGTTGAAAAGAGCGGGCTCAGGAACATATTCGCCTGACCGGCGCGTATGGTATGGATTTTAAGGCCAAGCTTCTTCATGATCTCCAGTCCGTAAGCAAGGGCAAAGACAATTCCTTCCTGACCGGCCCGGAGCAGATGACGCCGGTCATGGCGGTTAAAGCGCAAACCATGGATTGAAGCGCCCGGATCCCTATTCCCCAGGGTTCTCTCAGCGCCATTGCCGAAGGGAAGTATTACCAGGCCATCGGAGCCCACCGGCACCTGGGCGGCCAGTTCATTCATCCGGTTATAGTCAATGCTATGACTGCCGGTAAATAAGTTCTGCTTTATCCAGCTGTTCAGGATGGCGCTGCCGTTGACACATAGTAGAATTCCATAGCGGGCCCGCTTTGAATGATGGTTAACATGCACAAAGGTGTTAACCCTTGAGCGGGGATCGTAGTTAGCCTGATCCACCACACCATATATTACCC
>DRHE01000082.1 GCA_011049745.1 Spirochaetales bacterium
GAGGTGATAATCCAGCTTGATCTCAAAGCGGCAGCGGGGGATGAGAAGATAGATATTGAGGCGGTTCTTACCTATCAGGGCGAGGTGTTTACTTTCATGGTGAGTGTAAAAGAGGGAGAGCGAAAAGAGCTTAAGCAAGAGATAGACTTGGTTGAGTTTGAAATTGATATCGACCGGAGCGAGATCTCTTATGATATCTCGCGCCGGGATATCCGGCAGAATATGTTTCGAGAATAAAAAATGCGGCATAGAGGTTTGATTGAGGCGAATTCCTAATCTTTATGCTTTTAGCTTTAAAATTTTGCGTGTTCAGCGTGAAAAATAATCAAGTCCAGCGCCCGAATATATATTGTGTTGGACTTTTGTTTTAAGGACTTCGGTTGTGAATGTAATCTGCGATGGGAAAGAAGCGGTTAAAAAGAAACAATCCCCGGCCGGCCTGATAATTGCTGAAGAAAAATTCAGATTGCTGATCAGCAGCAGGACAGTTGAGCTCTTGAGTCTATCTCTATATATAAAGAGGCAACATCAAAATAAGAACTGCTTTACCAGGCCGCTGCTGGGAGATATTCTTTCTGAAGGAACCAAGATCGAAGAATTGCTGGATGGTTATGGCGTGCGCAATAACCAGCGCTGGTATCCATTTCGTGAATTAGTGGCAACAATTAAACTTTTCGCCAATGTGAGCTATATTCTGCTCCACCTGAAACACTCTGTTCCCACCTACAATTTAATGTCGATTGAGAATGATTTTTTGAAGGCAACTGATGAGGCTTTCAGTTGTACCTGCAAAATACTGGTTTCAGTGGTAGGCAGTTTACTGAAACAGGCTGAGAAGCTGAAAATCTATTTGCCGGAACATATTCCCGGTGAGAAGAGCTTTATTGAGGAACTGCCGCCTGGACACCTGCCCATAGACCGTAAAAGCCGCAAGGTCTCTTCAGCTGAAGAAACCGTTGTCTATTTAGCCACGGCATTTCTGAATCTGGCGGCAGCAAGCTCTTTTCTGCATATTCCCCATAAAGAGAGGATTGAGAACTATCGGGATTACATTCCTGATCCGATCAGCGAGGAAAAACTGAGAAACCTGGAATATAAGTTTCACAACCTGCAGTCCCTTTATGATACCCATATTTCGGATTCCAATGTCGAGTCCCTGGATGAGAACCTGCCCGTATTGCGCGGTCATGTAAGCGTTATCTTTCACCTGCTGGAAACAGCTACCCGCTCTTACCCATTACTGCGAACGTCATGTGCTGATATCCGAAAGTAAAAATGTTTACATCAACTCCTGCCAGATCGACTACACGCCGCTGTTCAAGGTTCTGGTTAACTATTCTCTTTGCTTCTCCAGCCTCTACATTAAGAAAGGGCGCAAACTGTGCCAGTTGATGCTTAAAAATTATGCAAAACAGGGACAAATAGTAGTTTTTGTGCCCAGGTACAGGGGTTTTCATGTACGGCCCTCCACATTGATAGCCAAAATCGTTAATCATTACGGCAGTGAAGTGTGGATGAAACTGGGCAGCGAAACCTATAATGCTTCTTTTACCCTGGACCTTTTTCGGGCTAATGAAGTATTGAATGCCAGGAAAAAGCACAAACTGGCTGAAGAAGTAGCCCGGGTAATAAGAGATGGAATCTATGAAGAAGCCGGTGACCTGGTCAAGTCCGTGCGCACCGTTATCAAGATCCTGATGGAAAGTAGCAAAGTAATCATATATGAGCTGAAATTTTCTCTGGAAGAGATAAAACCCCTGGAAGATGAAACCCCTTATCAATCTATTATACGTGTGTTTACTCAGCTCTTTGTTATGGGAAAGATCGATATGGAGCTCGATATGCAGGTCTCTTTTTCCGGAGATTTGCGTGTTTTAGCTGATATAAAGCTACTGACAGAACATGGTTACGGTGAGGATGATTCCGGCAATAATTTAGACCTGCCTAAAGCGCTTTCCTATTTAAGGAAGGGGTACCAATGATAGAAGAGGCAAACCCCCTTGACAAATATTTGCTACGCAGCATTAGGCAAGGTCCACTTTTCAGTAATTTGACATTCTCTGCTTAATTCCTGTATGCTGATGAAGATGAATTTCGTAATCCTGGGCGCAGGAAGCGTCGGTTTTCAACTGGCCAAATACCTTATCGAGCAGAATAATAATGTAGCACTGATTGAAAAAGAGCCTGATAAGGCAAAACATGCTTCAAATGTCCTTGACTGCATGGTGATCAACGAACAGGGGAATAATATAGAAACCCTGAAGAAAGCAGGCATTAATAAAGCGGATTATTTCATCAGTGTAACAGACTCCGATGAAGTGAATATGATAGCCTGCAGCCTGGTTGCCAGCGAATTCCATGTGCCTCACAAGATAGCCAGGATCCGGAATATCGATTACTCCGGCACCCGGGTTCTTCAGCAGCCCATCCTCGGAATTGATTATTTTGTGAATCCGGAGATCGAAACAGCCAGAGCAATTATCAGGGCTGTTGAGGGTGGGGCTGTAAGCGATATCGTGTATTTTGAAAAAAGCAGCCTGCAGATGCGCAGTATTACGGTGAGTGGCTCATCTCTCCTTCGTGATAAATGTATCGAGGAGGTTAAACGTACAATACAGACTAACTTCCTGGTAGCGGTTATTCTTCGGGAAAATGAATACATCATTCCCCACGGGTATAGTGTGGTAAAGGAAAATGACAAGCTCTATTTGATTGCCACCGCTGAAAACTTCGAAAAGATCTTTTTTCAAATCGGCAAAGGCAGGATAGAGATGAACAAGATTGTGCTCATCGGCGGTGACAGAGTCTCTATCTATGTGGCAGAACATTTTCTGGAAAACAAGAAAAAGGACCTGTCGATATTCGGCAGGCTTTTGCGCTATCTCAAGCCGATGAAAAAGAGAAAGATCAGTATCATTGATAGTGATTATAATAACTGCAAACTGCTCTCGGACCGTTTTCCCGAGGCCATGATCTTTAACTCCGATATCTCTGATGAGGGATTTTCCGAGGAGGAAGAGTTAGCCGGCGCCGATCTTGTTATAGCCATTACCGGCAATCAGGAATTTAATATTGTGAATGCTGTTTATGCGAAATCCGTGGGCGCCGGGCGGACAATGGTTCTGGTTAACAAGAGCAATTATGTACACATAGCTTCCAACCTCGGAATTGATGTTGCGGTCAGCCAGATCGAAAGTATGGTCAACTCCATTCTAAAATATATCCGTAAAAGCAATATCCGCAGCGTTTACTCCATTTCAGGCGGAAAGGTGGAGGTGCTCGAGCTTGCCGTTGAAAAAGCAAGCCGGACCATTGGGAAAAAAATAAAGGAGTTGAAGCTTCCCAGGCAGACCCTGATCATATCCGTAACCAGAGGCGATAATCACATCATTCCTGACGGTGAGCTTACACTTAAAAACGGAGATTACATAATCGTAATTGCCCGCAAAGAGTCGGTTGCCAGAATTGAAGAAATCTTCACCAGCTGAATATGCATATTGGATTGATACTCAGGGTTTTAGCCATACTCCTTATCATTATATCTTTTTTTATGATTTTTCCGGTAATCTTTGCTCTCTATTACCACGAAGAGCAGATGATTCCGCACTTTCTCCTGCCTATGCTCATGGTTCTGGTTATCTCTTTACCGATTATCTTTCTTACACGAAAGAGTGTTAAAACCCTCTCTACGCGGGACGGATTTCTCCTGGTTTCACTGAGCTGGATTTTTTCTGCTCTTTTCGGCGCCCTGCCGCTCTATTTTTCCGCTTCAATTCCTCATCTAACGGATGCCTTTTTTGAGATAATGTCCGGTTTCACAACTACCGGAGCATCAATCCTGACCAATATTGAGGGCCTGCCCAAATCCATGCTTTTCTGGCGTTCATTAACCCACTGGCTCGGCGGCATGGGCATTGTGGTGTTGACGATCGCGGTATTCCCGCTGCTGGGTGTTGGTGCTGTTGGCTTAATGAAAGCGGAGTCTCCAGGGCCGACACTGGACAAACTGACGCCGAAGATCACCGAAACGGCAAAAATTCTCTGGTTTATCTACCTGGCTTTTACCGTGGCGCAAACCCTTCTGCTGATGATCGGCAGGATGAGCCTGTTCGATGCCCTGACCCACAGCTTCGGTACCCTGGCCACCGGCGGGTTTTCCCCTAAAAACAGCAGTGTCGGCTATTACAAATCAACCTATGTGGATATTGTAATTACTGTGTTTATGGTTTTAGCCGGAGGAAATTTTGTGCTCTATTACCGGCTGATAAGCGGGAATGTTGAAAAGGTATTTACTAATACAGAGTTAAAAGCATACCTGGGAATTTTTTTGGCAGCCATGCTGATTATCGCAATCGGTCTTTATGGGAAAGAGTATGATACCTTTAGGCGCAGCCTCAGGTATGCCGCTTTTCAGGCGGCTTCTATCCTTACTACTACCGGATATACAACCGCGGATTATGCAAGCTGGCCCTTTTTTACCCAGGGGGTATTGTTCATCCTTATGTTTATAGGGGGCTGTTCCGGCTCTACCGGGGGAGGGATCAAGGTTATTCGTATTGTCACCCTCTTTAAACAGGCGCTTAACGAGATGAAATTCATTTCCCATCCGCGGGGCATCTTCAGCATCAGGCTCGGCGGCAATATTATAAAGAAGGACACGGTATATACAATTTCAGGTTTCTTTTTTCTCTACCTTTTAATGCTGATAATTACAACTTTCGTGGTTGCTTCCGGCGGCAATGACATCCTCACCGCAATGAGTACTGCCCTGGTCACTGTCGGCAATATAGGCCCGGGTTTTGGTAAAATCGGGCCCACCCTGAATTATGCCTTTTATCCCGGCTATATCAAATGGTTTTTAAGTTTTGCCATGATGGTCGGCAGGCTGGAAATCTACACTGTGCTGGTTTTATTCACTTCGAAGTTCTGGAGAAAATAGGCAGTAGAGTTTGCTAATGTTGCTCAGTTTGGCGGAAAATCAAACTCTATTGATGCCCGTGTGGGTGAATTATTCCATCCAGCCGTAGTAGAATCGCTTTAACTTTTAGATATTTCTAGCCAGATATGGATTATTACCCCAGAGAAATAAGGGTTTCGGGCTATTTTTCTCTGGGGAATTTGGATATTTTCAGATTCTTA
>DRHE01000083.1 GCA_011049745.1 Spirochaetales bacterium
AGATGGATCGTAGAGGGGCCTGTTTTGAGGCTGTAGTTGCGGAGTTGCATTCACGACTGGGGGCCAACGCAGTACCGCTGCAGCTTCCTGTGGGAAGCGAAGCCGGTTTCAGGGGAGTAATTGATCTTCTGGAGATGAAGGCCCTGATACAGCACAGAAAATGCCGATTGCTCCATCTAAAACTCTCAAAGATCGTTCCACCTCGACGGTAAAGTCGACGTGACCAGGTGTGTCAATAATATTCACCTGGCATTCTCTCCAGAAGCAGGAGGTCGAGGCCGCGGTAATAGAAATACCCCGCTCTTTCTCCAACTCCATCCAGTCCATCTTGGCTTCACCGGAATGTACTTCGCCAATTTTATAAGTCTTACCGGTATAAAATAAGATCCGCTCAGTCGTTGTGGTCTTTCCCGCATCTATATGGGCCATAAGACCGATATTTCGGATCTTATCTACAGGGAATGGCTCTCCCACTCCTTTCTTTTCTTACCATCGATAATGAGCGAAAGCCTTGTTGGCCTCGGCCATCCGGTGGGTATCTTCCTTTTTCTTAAAAGCAGAACCTGTGGAGTTAAAGGCATCCATAAGCTCAGCACTCAATTTTTCGCTCATGGTTTTACCGCTGCGCTGCCGTGCATACTGTATGATCCATCTCATACCCAATGCATCCCTCCTGCTGTCACGCACCTCAACGGGAACCTGGTAGGTCGAACCGCCAACCCTTCGTGACTTTACTTCAACAACCGGTTTAACATTTTCCAGCGCCTTATTAAAAACCTCCAGAGGCTCCTTATTTAATTTTTCGTTAATTATATCGAAAGCATCGTAGAGAATACGGTAAGCTATCGATTTCTTACCCTTAAGCATCATCCGGGCAATAAACCTGGTTACTATTTTACTGTTATACTTCGGATCCGGCATTACCGGGCGCTTTGGAGCCACCCTTCTTCTTGGCATTCTCTACTCCCTATGCTTTTGGCTTCTTAGTACCGTATTTTGATCTTGCTTTGCGCCGATCTTCCACGCCAAGGGTATCCTTGGCTCCTCTGACAATATGGTAACGCACACCCGGAAGATCCTTAACCCTGCCGCCGCGGATAAGAACCACGGAGTGTTCCTGAAGATTATGTCCTATTCCCGGGATATAGGCTGTAACTTCAATACCATTTGTCAGCCTTACCCTGGCAACCTTACGCAGTGCCGAATTAGGCTTTTTCGGGGTTACGGTCATAACCCTGGTACACACCCCTCGTTTCTGGGGACAGGCCTGAAGCGCCGGTGCCTTATTCTTTTTCTTTATCTTTCTTCTGCCTTTGCGAATAAGCTGATTTATTGTCGGCATATCAGGTAGCTTTCCCCCTCATATCTATATTCATTAAAGTGCCCCGCAAATCTAACAACAGGCCAATAAAAAGTCAACCCCTTTCCATACTTCTCCCCTGGAAAATGGTTTAACAAGTTTTATTTAACATTACCCTTCGCTTTTACCACGGAAATTATCGTCCGCAGATCAGAATTAACTTCTGTACCCCTCTCCGCACGCTAATATACAAATAACAGCCCGGTTTTTCAATACTTTTACTAATAAAACTTCAGGGAGCAGCGACCTCCTCCGGTTCAGGTGCAGCTGCTTTTTTTTCAGTTGGTACCTCTGCCCCATCTCCTTCGTCACCTGCCTCTACTCTTTCCTGTTCTTTTTTTCTCTCTTCCAGTATCCTGTTTATGGAGACATCCAGGTCTTCCATATTCTCATCATACAATTTAATGTCTCGATAACCTATCATTCCAGTGCCTGCGGGGATCATATGGCCGATAATGACATTTTCTTTTAAGCCCCGCAACCGGTCAACACTCCCTGCAATGGACGCATTAGTGAGCACCCTGGTAGTCTCCTGGAAGGAAGCCGCAGATATAAAAGAGTCGATATTCAGAGAAGCACGGGTAATACCGAGAAGCATGGGCTGGCCAATTGCCGCCTGCCCGCCTTCACGAATAACCTTTATATTCTGTTCATTAAACCTATAGCGATCCACCTGCTGCCCGTAAATAAAATTGGTATCCCCCACATTTATAATTTCAACTTTCTTCATCATCTGCCGGATGATAACCCCGATATGCTTATCATTAATATTTACACCCTGCATGCGGTAAACTTCCTGTATCTCATTCACCAGATAGCTCTGCAGAGCATTTTCACCAAGAATTTGCAGTACCTCGTGAGGATCAATGCTGCCGTCACAAAGCTCTTCACCGGCTTCCACGATATCACCATCACGCACCAGGAGATGTTTACCCATCGGTACCTGATGCTTATACTCATTACCAAAGGTATCAGTTACTATTATTATCCGCTTGGCCTTTAAAATCCCCTTAAAATGAACAGTACCACTGATCTTGGCAAGCACCGCCGGATTTTTAGGCCGCCTGGCCTCAAATAATTCACCGACCCTGGGCAAGCCACCGGTTATATCCCTGGTCTTAACACTCTCCCTGAGCAGCTTGGCCAGCGTGTGCCCGGCTTTAATCTCCTGATTGTTTTCAACATTAAGATAGGCGGAACCTGGAAGATAGTAGCCGTCCAGCTCAGCTCCCCCATCATCCTGTATTACTAACCGCGGTTGCAGGCTTTCTAAAGAGTATTCGGTAATCTTTTTTTCGATCTTGCCAGTATCCTCATTAATTTCCTCTTTCAGGGTGGTGCCAAGAATAATATCTTCGAATAAGACCTTACCATCATGTTCAGCGATGATCGGCTCGCTGAAGGGATCAAAATAGGCAATAGACTCTTCAGCAGCAGCAACATCACCCACAGAAACTGTTAACTCAGCGCCGTTACGAACATCAATTCGCTGCGGCTGAGCTATTAACAGCAGGGTTTTGCCCTTCTTATGTGCATAAGCCACCTCTTCCGCTCGGATCTTTTTGCTGCCCCGTTCCAAAACAGGTTCACCCTGAAGCACTTTCTTTCCATCAGCTACCAATATTTTATCGCCCTTCTTCATCTCGATGGTGCGCAAAACCCTGTTGACCATCAGGTACCCCTTTCTGGTATAAAGTTTGTTGCCATTCGCCAGGGTTACGGTATTGCCATTAATTTCGCGAATAAGCACAGGATACTTGAGATATATCCGGTTTTCTTCAGTTATTTTAGTAGCGGCGCCGCCAATATGAAAAGTCCGCATAGTGAGCTGGGTACCAGGCTGGCCAATGGATTGGGCGGCAATAATACCTACCGCCTCGCCAATATTTACTGTTTTATTGTAGGCTAAATTACGCCCGTAACATTTTACACATACCCCGTGCTCAGCTTCGCAGGTAAGTACGGTCCGAATACGCACACTTTCCACGCCTACTTCTTCAATACGTTTGGCAATTTCATCAGTAATTTCCTGGTTTACATCAATAATGATCTCACCGGTAATCGGATGGGTGACCCGCTCCAGAGTAAACCTGCCGGCAATGCGGTCGCTCAATGCCTCAACAATCTCTTCTCCATCCTTGATAGCCCGCCGTTCCAGACCATTTATTGTGCCGCAGTCTTCTTCGTTAATCACTACATCCTGAGCAATGTCCACCAGCCGCCTGGTTAGATAACCGGCATCTGCTGTTTTCAGTGCCGTATCAGCCAGGCCCTTTCTCGCACCGTTTGTGGAGATAAAAAATTCGATAATTGAGAGGCCTTCCTTGAAATTTGAACGGATAGGCAGCTCAATAATATCTCCCGAAGGCTTGGCCATTAAACCCCTCATTCCTCCTAATTGCCTTATCTGAGCCCTGCTGCCACGCGCTCCGGAATTTGCCATCATATAAACAGGGTTAAAACCCTGCTGGTCCTCCTTGAGCTCATCCATGAGCTCATTGGTGATCTTCTCATTTGTGCTGCTCCATACCTCTACAACCCGGTTGTAGCGCTCTTCGTTAGTGATATGACCCTGCAGGTATTGGCTCTGGATCTCTTCCACCTGATCATTAGCCTTCTTAATCAGATCCGGCTTGGCATCTGGGATGATTATATCGTCCATACCGATTGTCGCGCCAAACCGGGTAGCATACTTGAAGCCCAATTCCTTTATAGCATCTACCAGTTTTACCGTAACATAGGCGTTGAACTCTTTATGGGAGAAAGCGATTAATTCTTTCAGCTCTTTTTCTCCCATAGTGTAGTTGAGATACTCAATTTCTTCAGGCAATTCATCATTTAATATGATACGTCCGGGTGTTGTTTCCAGGTATTGCCCATTCATCTTTACCTTCACCAGGGCATGATAGCCAACAGAACCGGCATCCAGAGCCATTAATACCTCGTTTGGAGAAGAAAAAT
The DNA here is from genome assembly GCA_011049745.1 of Spirochaetales bacterium. Taxonomy (GTDB): domain Bacteria; phylum Spirochaetota; class Spirochaetia; order SZUA-6; family DRHE01; genus DRHE01. Next base: position 4,322 of record DRHE01000083.1, read on the forward strand.
ACTTTCCCTCTCCCTTGGCCCCATCTCTGTTTCTGGTCAGGTAGTTAATACCCAGAACCATATCCTGGCTGGGAACAACAATCGGATGGCCGTTAGCCGGATTGAGCAGATTCTTCGATGAAAGCATCAAAGTCCAGCATTCCGTCTGCGCTTCGGGGGTCAGCGGTACATGAACCGCCATCTGGTCGCCGTCAAAGTCAGCATTAAATGCATGACAGACCAGGGGATGAAGCTTAATTGCCTTTCCCTCTACCAATACCGGTTCAAAAGCCTGAATACCAAGACGGTGCAGGGTCGGCGCCCGGTTGAGTAAAACCGGATGCTCCCGCACAACATCCTCTAAAACGGCCCACACCTCAGGCGTTTCCTGCTCAACCAGGGTCTTAGCCTTTTTGATGTTATAAACTACGTCTTTCTCCACCAGCTTTTTCATAATAAAGGGCTTGAATAGTTCCAACGCCATTTTAGTGGGCAGACCGCATTGGTGAAGCTTTAATTCCGGTCCGACAACTATTACCGAGCGACCGGAGTAATCAACCCGTTTGCCCAGTAAATTCTGTCTGAAGCGGCCCTGTTTACCCCTAAGCATATCAGAGAGAGACTTAAGGGGGCGATTAGCCGCACCCTTAACCATTCGTTTTTTCTTGGAATTATCAAATAAAGCGTCGACTGCTTCCTGCAGCATTCTCTTTTCATTACGGATAATAATATCAGGGGCGTTGAGTGCTAAGAGCCGTTTCAACCGGTTGTTGCGGTTAATAACTCTACGGTATAGATCGTTCAGATCAGAAGTGGCGAAACGTCCGCCGTCAAGCTGGACCATCGGTCTGAGCTCCGGCGGAATAACAGGAATAACATCCAGCACCATCCATTCAGGCTTGTTATCTGAATCCCTGAAATTCTCAACAATCTCTATTCTTTTCAGTAAACGCTTATCGCTCTTTCTACCCTTTTCTATCATCTTATAACGCAGCTCAGCTGCAAGAGCATCCAGATCCAACGATTCGAGAATAGTCCTGATTGCCTCGGCTCCGATACCGGCTTGAAAAGCCATGCCGTAGCGCTCATGGGCCTCCATATACTCCTCTTCAGAGAGGAGCTGCATCTTTTTAAGATCAGTATCACCGGGATCAATTACAATATATTTCTCATAGTAAAGAATAGAACGCAAAGCGATTATTGGAATATCCAGCAGCAACCCCATTCTCGAGGGAATGGAGCGGTAATACCAGATATGTGATACCGGGGAGGCAAGTTCAATATGACCCATACGTTCGCGCCGCACCCTGAAATGGGTTACTTCAACACCGCAGCGGTCACAGATAACGCCTTTATAACGGATAGATTTGAATTTTCCGCAATAGCACTCCCATTCTTTGGTGGTACCGAAGATACGCTCACAAAACAACCCGTCTTTTTCCGGACGCAAGGTACGATAATTTATCGTTTCAGGCTTTTTAACCTCTCCATAAGACCAAGCACGGATCTGATCCGGTGAGGCCAGCTTGATCATGATGCTGTCAAACTCTCTTAAATCTCTCATCTTCAATAATCCTCCCTAAAAACGACTTCCCTGACGGTTGATCAACTCTTCATCGCGCTCGGTTAGGGCGATCTGCTTTCCTTTGGCATCATGTATAGTGATATCCAGGCCCAGCCCCCTCAGCTCCTGTACCAGAACATTGAAGGATTCCGGTACACCGGCTGCTGAAAAAACCTCATTCTTCACGATACTCTCATATATTTTCGCTCTTCCGTTCATGTCATCAGATTTAATTGTCAGAAGCTCCTGCAGTGTGTTTGCCGCACCATAGGCTTCCAGTGCCCAAACCTCCATCTCACCGAGCCTCTGACCACCGAATTGCGCTTTACCACCAAGAGGCTGTTGAGTTACCAATGAATAGGGGCCGGTGGAACGGGCGTGCATTTTATCATCTACCAGGTGATGGAGCTTGATCATATATATATTGCCCACAGTAACGGGCTGTTCAAAAGGCTCCCCGGTCAGTCCATCATAAAGGATTGCTTTTGAATTAACGGAAATACCGGCTTCTTTCAATTTATCCTCAATCATCTTATTACTTGCCGATTCAAAGACCGGGGTTGCATACCACTCATTCAACTTCAAACCAGCCCAGCCCAACTCCGTCTCCATGATCTGGCCAAGGTTCATACGTGACGACACGCCCAACGGATTCAATACAATATCAATCGGGGTGCCGCCCTCCAGGAAGGGCATATCCTCTTCCGGCAGAACACGCGCTATTACACCCTTATTGCCGTGGCGCCCCGCCATTTTATCTCCCTCCCGGAGCTTTCTCTTGGTGGCGATCAGAACCTTCACTACCTGTTCAACGCCGGGATTAAGCTCATCGCGATTGGAGCGCTTCAACCTCCGTACATCGATAACAGTACCCTCGATACCATGGGGTACTTTCAGAGAGGTATCACGCACTTCCTTGGCTTTTTCACCGAAAATAGAGTTTAAAAGCTTGAACTCGGGCGTTGAATCTGTTTCACTCTTGGGTGTTACCTTGCCTACCAGGATCGCGCCCGATTTTATATCAGCGCCCACCCTGATGACTCCTTCATCATCTAAATGTTCAATCGACTGTTCACTGGCATTGGGAATATCTCTGGTTATTTTTTCCGGTCCGAGTTTGGTTTCCCGCACCTCAATAGAAAATTCCTTAATGTGAATAGTGGTGAAGATATCCTGCTTCACTACTTTTTCGGAAATGAGGATGGCATCCTCATAGTTGTAGCCATACCACGGCATAAAAGCAACCAGAACATTACGCCCCAAAGCCAGCTCGCCCTGGCAAGTAGCCGGACCGTCGGCTATAACTTCTCCCTGGGCCACATGCTGTCCATCTTCTACTATCGGCTTCTGATTAAAGCAGGTATCCTGATTGGTGCGGTGAAACTTTACCACCGGATAGATATCCAGCTCATTTTTGTCACCATCGTCGGGTTTAATCTGGATTTCCCTGGAGCTGACATAGACAACACTGCCGGCTCGCCGGGCAGCAACCATAACTCCGGAATCATAAGCTGTCTTCCGCTCCATCCCGGTACCAACCCGTGGGGGTTCAGGCCTGAGCAGAGGCACTGCCTGCCGCTGCATATTCGACCCCATCAGAGCACGGTTTGCATCATCATGCTCTAAAAAAGGAATCAGAGAAGTGGAAACTGAAATTACCTGTTTAGGAGAAACATCCATATACTGGATATCTGCCGCCAGCCTGGCAACATAGTCACCAGCCTTACGTACCGGAATACGTTTCTCCAGGAACTTGCCTTTTTTATCAAGAATGGCGTTAGCTTGAGCGATAAAGTACTTTTCCTCATCCATGGCTGAAAGGTACTCAATCTCTTTGGTGGCTATTCCCTTCTTTACCTTTCGATAAGGGGTCTCTAAAAACCCATATTCATTCACTTTTGTGTAATTTGCCAGAGAAACGATCAACCCGATATTGGGGCCCTCCGGTGTCTCTATGGGGCACATACGCCCATAGTGAGTAAAATGTACATCCCGGACCTCAAATCCGGCCCTTTCACGGGAAAGCCCACCCGGGCCCAGGGCATTAAGCCGTCTTTTGTGCGTCAGCTCAGCAAGCGGATTTACCTGATCCATAAATTGTGAAAGCTGACTCGAGCCAAAGAATTCCTTAATAGTTGCTACTATAGGCTTAATTGATATGAGATCTTGAGGCCTTATGGTATCGGATTCCTTCAGGGACATGCGCTCCTTAGCTATGCGCTCCATACGAGTAAATGATATCTTGAGATGATTGGTCAAAAGCTCTCCTACAGAACGAATCCGGCGATTACCCAGATGATCGATATCATCTATATTCCCCTCTCCGATATAAACCTTTATCAGGAAGATTATGGTATTAAGGATATCCTCCGGCACCAGCGTATGGGCCTTTACCGGTTCGGTATAATCAAATTTCTTATTTAATTTATAGCGCCCCACCCTGCCCAGATCATAACGCCGGGCAGAGAAAAACATGGACTGGAGATCCTTTTCCGCACTCTCCAGGGTAATCGGCTCACCAGGTTTTATAATTGCATAAACCCGGGAGACGGCCTCCTCACGGCTGGGCTCATCTTTTTCGGGGTCATCCTTTATATATTTTACCTCTTCCCTCTCAAAACAGTTAAGAATAATTTGAGAATGGAGAGAATCGGGATTATCAAAATCAATTACCTCTATTTCATTAACTCCGGAATGGATCAGTTCCTCTACGTCATGGGGATGGATCTTATCTCCGGCACGGTAGAGTTTTTTCTGCACCTTTTCCTCTTTAACATATATGGCTTTTGCAAAAACCCTGCCTAATGACCTTTCCTTATCCTCCCGGGATTCTGATATCTTGACCTTTTCTGTTTTATAAAAAAGCTCAATTATTTTCTCTCTGGAATCAAAACCGAGGGCGCGTAAGAATATAGTAGCCAGTATTTTCTTCTTACGATCAATTTTTGCAAAAACCAGTTCTTTTTTCTGATCAATCTCGAACTCCAGCCAGGAACCGCGGTACGGAATTATCCTGGAAGAGTAAACCCCCTTATCATGGGAAAAGATAACCCCCGGTGAACGGTGGATTTGGCTGACTACAACTCTCTCCGCACCATTGACAATAAAGGTTCCCCTGGAAGTCATAAGGGGAATATCACCCATATAAATTTCTTTCTGCCGGATTTCACCGGTATTGAGAAAAATCAAGTTAATCCGGGCTTTTAGCGGAATTGCCAGGGTCAGCCCCTTCTGTTTGCACTCCTCCTCTGATAAAG
>DRHE01000084.1 GCA_011049745.1 Spirochaetales bacterium
GGGTTACCATGCTCAGAGACCTGGGCGCCGCGTTATCACCCTTCAATGCCTTCTTGTTCCTGCAGGGACTGGAAACCCTGCATGTGCGTATGCAGAGGCACTGTGAGAATGCCATGAAGGTCGCGGAATTCCTGGAAGCACACAGCCGGGTTTCCTGGGTGAATTATCCCGGGCTCAAGTCCAGTCCTTACTACCAGCTGGCTGGTAAGTATCTGCCCCGCGGCCAGGGAGCTATAATCGGCTTCGGAATAAAGGGCGGCCTTGAAGCCGGTAAGAAGTTTATTTGTTCAGTTAAATTGCTCTCTCACCTGGCCAATGTCCTGGATGCCAAATCACTGGTTATCCATCCGGCGAGTACCACCCACCAGCAGCTCAGTGAGGATGAGCAGAGGGCAACCGGAGCGACCCCGGATTTTATCCGCCTTTCTATTGGTATTGAAGATGTGCAGGATATTATTGCAGATATCGATCAAGCCCTGAAAAAGAGTTGAAAAAAGGACAGTAGTACTATCATTATTGAAATATTGGTGATAGTCGCAGAGATTTCAAGGAAGAATCAATACTTCAACGTGAGATGGATTATAACAAGGCTAAAAAAGTAACCTTTGATAAAGGTTTCTGCCATTCAAAGTAAATTGATCTTGACATTGCACAAATAGCATGTATATTTGCAACAGGATGATCAATATGCAGTATTATACACGAGCCTTAGAAAATTTATTAAAGATGAGTAAATGTGGAAGGAAAAAGGTTATTCTCCTTTTCGGGGCAAGACAGTGTGGAAAAACTACATTATTTAAGCACATTATAAAAACCGATAAATGCGTTAATATCAATCTACAGGACAGGGTGCTTCGCAGGAGGTATGAAGCCGATGAAGGCCTGCTCATAAGGGAATTAAGAGCTATAGAAGGGAACAGCGTTATATTTATCGATAAGGTTCAAAAGGTGCCCGACTTACTGGATGATATTCAGCTTCTCTACGATGAGAATCCTGAGAAATATCAGTTTTATCTTACAGGAAGTTCTGCAAGAAAACTAAAACACGATTCAGCTAATCTTCTTCCAGGAAGATCTCATCATTATGTATTATCACCTGTAATGCAGGTGGAACAAAGAAAAGCAATTATCTTGTCAATAGATTTTTTATCAACAGAATCACGGTTTCCAATACGCTCTTTAGACAATTACCTGCTTTATGGCAATTTGCCAGGTTATTATGGAGAGGATATTAATTCCTGGAAAGAAACGCTCAAGACTTATGCTGATTTATACTTAGAAAACGAAATCCGCCAGGAAAATATTGTTGGCAATATGGGTGCATTTGCAAGGTTTCTGAAAATTGCTGCAATGGATGCAGGTCAGGTAATTAATTATTCGAAGATGGCAAGTGTAGTTGGTGTTGCCGTCAACACCCTGCGGAATTTTTACCAGGTACTGGAAGATACATTTGTAGGTATACGTATACGCAGTTTTTCTTCCAACCGTAAGCGTATTACAGCTGCGCCAAGGTTTATATTTTTCGATATTGGAGTCAGGCATATACTTGCTGATTTACCACTTAATCCGGAAATATTGAGAATAGATGGAGGACATATTTTCGAACAATGGGTATTAGCAGAATTGTATTATCGCTGTTTATATCACGGTCCGGGATATAATCTTTCGACCTGGAGAACTAAAACCGGGGTGGAAGTAGATGCTGTTGTTGAAACCCCGGATAGAGTTATTCCTATTGAAATAAAATGGACAGATAAGCCTCATCCTCATGATGCACGGCACGTTGAGAAATTCATAACAGAGCACTCATATAAATGTGATAGAGGGTTCGTTGTTTGTAGAACTCCGATAAATCAGCAATTAACAGAAAGAGTAACTGCACTGCCCTGGAATATATTCTAAAATAAATTATCCAGCTGATATGCATCTATTGCTCGCCTGAATGGCGGCAACAGCTATAAATGCTAAACCAACCTGCCCTATTCCCATTCAATCGTTGCCGGCGGTTTACTGGAAATATCATAGACAACCCGGCCGATTTCCTCGACCCGGTTGGTGATGGCAGAAGATATCTCCAGCAGCTCAGTTCCGGCAAAGGGGAATACATCGGCAGTCATACCATCCGTGGAAACTACCGCGCGCAGGGCCAGTACATATCCATAACGGCGCACATCACCTGATACGCCGACTGAGCGGCTGGAGAGCAGCACGCAAAAGGCCTGCCAGATCTTATTGTACAAACCTCTCTTTTTTAATTCACCTATGTAAATGGCGTCCGCTCTTCTCAAAATATCACACTTCTCCCGGGTAACCGGACCAAGAATTCTCACAGCCAGTCCAGGTCCGGGAAAGGGATGGCGGCCGATAATCTCCGGAGATAGACCAACCATGGCTCCCAGATTGCGGACCTCATCTTTGTACAAAGAGGAGAGGGGTTCTATTACCAGGCCCTCTGCCCTTTTCCGCTCTACCAGGGGAGTAGCTACATTATGATGGGATTTAATCACCTTTGCCCTGGAACCTACTCCCTTGCCTGACTCGATCATATCCGTGTAAAGGGTACCCTGGGCTAAGAATGCCCTGTCCGGCCCCTCTATACCACGCGCGACACTCTCTTCCGCCTGTATCCGGATAAAAAGGTCCCCGATTATCTTTCGTTTCTCCTCCGGATCAGCAACTTCCTCCAGGGCTGCCAGAAAGCGCTCAGCACCATCTATAAGATAGAGGTGGCCGGCACCAAGCCCTTTTAGTGTTTCTGCAACTTCTTCTGATTCATTCAGGCGCATAAGTCCGGTATCTATATACATAAGGTGAACCTGGTCAGCGGGTAAAGCCTTTAGCAGCAGAGCGGCCGTTACCGTGGAATCAACTCCTCCGGAAATCAGGAGTAGTACTTTATTGCCGCCGACGCGCTCCTGCAATTCCATCCGGGCTTTATTCAGAAAGGTTTCCATGTTCCACTGCCGGCGGGCGCCGCAGATCTTTAAGGCAAAATTTTCCAATATCTGCGAGCCTCCTTCACAGTGGCTCACTTCAGGATGGAACTGCAGCCCCATTATTCTCTTCTGTTCATGCACAACCAGGGCGGGCAGACCATTCTCAGTTACCGCTGCAGTGCGGAACTCCCCGGGCAGCAGCTTAATACTATCTCCATGACTCATCCAGGATGTAAACCCCTCGGCAAGGCCTGAAAAGAGGGATGATTGTTCAAGGAATTTAATCCGGGCCCGGCCATACTCTTTATTTTTCAGTGA
>DRHE01000085.1 GCA_011049745.1 Spirochaetales bacterium
AAGCTGGTGCTGCGCCGGGGTGAGGATATGCGCTATACAGGCAAACGCCATCCCTATTCTTCGGATTACCGTCTGGGGTTGAATGAACAGGGCCGCATTCTGGTAAAAGGTAACCTCATAAGCCAGCATGCGGCCCTGTTCATTCAACCCCAGACGGTAATCCGAAGAATAGGGATGGCGTTTGCCTGTATAGCGCATATCCTCACCCCGGCGCAGCACCAGCTTAACCGGTTTTTTCAAAGTGCAGGCAGCCAGACCGGCCATTACCGCCCAGGCCGTGGCCTGGTCTTCTTTACCGCCGAAAGCGCCGCCCAAACGGTGGACCTCAACCTCGATCCGGTGCATGGAAAGCCCGGTAACTCTGGCAGTCAGCCGCTGAACCGAGGTAGGATTCTGGGTTGCCGAAATTATCTTCAGGCCCCCATTATCGGTTGGTAGGGCCAGGGAGCCCTGGGTTTCCAGGTAGAGGTGCTCCTGGCCCCCTGAATCGACTCTGCCTTCTACGATCAGGCTGCAATCCTGCCAGGTTTTCTCAACATCGCCTGCTGCGAAGGTGCGGGGAGGGCAGATTAGCAGGTCTTTAGCTTCTGCCCGGCGGGGATCAAAAACAGGTTCCAGCTCTTCTATCTCAGCCTGTATAGCCTTTGCTCCGGCTGAAGCGATCTCAGGGCTCTGCGCTATGACCAGGGCAATGGGTTGTCCCTGGTAATGTAGCTTTTGATCAGCCAGAAGGGGTTCATCAGGAAAGATACTACCAATCTGATTCTCGCCGGGAATGGCTGCTGCAGTAATTATTGTTTCTACACCAGGGAGCTTTTCCGCTTCCTTGAGGTTGAGTCCGTTAAGGCGGCCGTGCGCGGTGGGTGAAACGAATACCGCTCCATAGAGCAGGTTTTCCGGCAGGGGCTGGTCGTCTATAAAGCGGGATTCACCGCGGAGGTGCAGCCGGGTTTCCTGAACATTCATTTCGCCTTCCTCATTGAGCCTTCCTCATTGAGCCAATGAGCTCTTCAGTGATAATGTTCGGAAAGAGAACCAGGAAATGAGCCAGGATTAGCTGCTGCAGCAGGAGTCTCTTATATTGAGCTGTACCGCGTACATCGGTGATGGGTGATATCTCCTCAATGCAGATTTTCAGAAGCTCTGCAAGGAGTTCTTTTGAGAGTCGTTTCCCCTTGAGGAACTTTGAGCTTCCGGATAGATAAAGGGGAATTGGAGCAACACCTCCGGCAGAGAGATGGACCTCATTCAATACCTGACCATCACTCTTAACGGAGATTGCGGAATTAACCCCGGCAATGTCCAGATAGCGCCGCCGGCTTACCTTTTCAAAATTAAAGAGCAGCGGTTGCCTGGTGCTCAGCAGCGGGCCGGCAGGCTTACGGCTTTCGCTTCCCTTAACAGCACCTGTCCGTGAACCGCTTTTAAAGGAAACAGGAAAATCAACCTGCCGGATCAGCTCATTACTGCGCAGGGCAACCTTCTTGTAGTCCAGGAAGAAATCTCTTAGCAGCAGCTTGCGTAATCCTCCCCTGTTGGACTTTAGAGTCAGGGAGGCGTCCAGAGCCAGCAGCATAACGGAAAGATCACCAATGGGCGAGGCGTTCATAATATTACCGCCCACGGTGGCCCGGTTGCGTATGAGAGTGGAGGAGACCAGCTTAAGATAACCGGGGAAGCGGGGGAATATTTCCAGCAGTAAGGCCGATTCCATTAATTCTCCGGCCGTTACCCCGGAGCCGATATAAACCCGATTGTTCTGCCGCCAGATACCGGCCATTTCCCTGTTGCCGAAGATAAACTCTATCTTTTTGTCGATCAAAAGCTCAGGTTGCTGAACCAGGAGATCAGTACCGCCGGCCACAACCACGGCGGATTTTATTTTGCCGGCAACAGTTTCCCTTTGAAGATTTTTATTCAGCCGGCTCAGGCGGTCGGTCATGGCAAGCAGATATCGCGGTACCAGGCCAAGGTCAACCAGCTTTGTCAGGTGATCTCCGGGGGCTTTCAGTAAAGGAACAAATTCTTCTATTAAGTAGGCTAATGCACGTTTTATGGAGCTGTAACCAGTGCAGCGGCAGATATTCCCATCTGCACTATTTACCGCTTCCCGGTAATCAAGTTGGGGATGGTTAAGGAAGTAACCGGTAATCGCCGTTACAAGTCCAGGTGTACAGAAACCGCATTGAATAGCGCCCTTGTCAGCCAGTGCCTGCTGAATGGGGTTTAGCCCCTTGCCCTTTCCGTTTTCTTCAGGGTTCAAGCCCTCGATAGTGATCAGATGTTTACCCGCCAGATCTCCTAATGGCAGCAGGCAGGAACAGACCGGGCGGTACTCTACCTGATCCTCTTTCAGCTCTCCGAGCAGAATGGCACAGGCACCGCAATCTCCCTCTCTGCAGGCTTCTTTTGTTCCGGTTAAACGTTTTTCCCTGCGGATATAATCCAGGGCTGCTGTATCCGGGGGCAGGGAGGAATGAACCACTTCCCTGTTAAGGATAAAATGGACGGCACCTTGCATAGCGGGTCTATTTGACGAAAAACTGCATAAGCTGAACATAGTAATAAAGCTGTTTGTAAACAGCCAGAATCATCTCTTTGATGTTTTTATCGGAGCGTGATTGAAGTTCCTTCCAGTTCAGGATCAGCGCCGGGTGCGGTTTACTGTAATCCTCCATGATCATTTTCAAGACCCTTCCCAGGGTGATACACTGCTGAGCCGAATTAATTATCATCGCTTTTGCCTGGTCATTGATCTCTTTTACCATTTTCCTGATCAGGTTAGTTGCGTTTTTATCGCGCTCCGATTTATATATCAATGACTTGATCTTTTTGCCGTTTTCTTCATCATCACTCAATTGGGTATCAAACTTAATCAGCTCATCTGACAGGGTCAGAAGCTGGTGAAAGGATTCTGAGAGCTGCTGTGAGGGTAGATTATTGGTCCACTTGGCGGGAACAAGCAGGACATCCGTTAACCGGCGTAAATCCTTTTTTACGTAATCCAGCAAAAAGGCCTTAAGATAGTTTAATGGAGTAATATAGGTGTATCCGCCTATCATCTTTTTGGAGAAGAGAGGATTGGCTTTTTCAGAGTAATTGGACAACCTGGAAATCGAAGCGGTGCCGAATATTTTTTTAGCCAGGCTCTCAATTTTACTGGTTCTTTTTTCACGTGAGATCTTCTGCAATAGCATTTCGGTCTGCATTTTTAAATCGGAGAGATAAGCCTCTACAATTTTTTCTTTATATATGCGCGGCTTCACCTTTAAGAAGGGATCCTCTTCAATCAACTGTGCCATTTTCTCAAAAATTTTTGATTTCCTGATCTGACCCATTTGCTGCATAAGCTTGTGTAAGCTCTCCCTTGATATTACTTCGACACCCCGGTATATCCTTAACACATCGAGAATAGGATCCCACTTTGCCTGATGATCAACAGCAGGGAGTATTTCCAGGAAATCTTTAAGCTCATCAATTATGTAACTGCCGTTAATAGCCTCAAAACGGGGGTTATATGAAAAAGCTGCTTCAGAAAGGGCGGCGTCGAATTTCTTCAGCAGGAAGAAATAATCAAAACTGACCAGGTCCAAAAGCACAGAGAGGCTCTGGTAGTCACTGTTGATCTGATTGATCTTGCTGATGTCAAAATTTGCGAAAAAGGTCTTAATATCACTTTTTATTGATTGCAGCAGCATTTTAAAGTCAGTTTGATCGGCTTTAGCTCTTATAGCCTCTTCAGAGAGCTTTTCCTTTAACGCCTTTTGCTCCGGGGAAAATGACGTTTCAATAATTATATTCTTCAGCGCCTTCGAGGAATCAGCATGGCTGAGAAGAACCTGGGCCGGTCTGAAGGTTTTATAACACTCAAAAAAGTAGCGGGCCAGATGGGGATCTACAGAACCGTTTTTTGGCGAATAATACCTGGGCTTGCTCTTCTTTACTCCTTTGGCAATGTCTTTAAGCAACTTCCGTTTTTCCTTCTCTTTATCGGTGCCGCCGCTTATGATTGAAAGCAGGCGTTGAAAGAAGGACTGAGTATCAGTTGCCGGAGCCGGTTTGCCTTCTCCGTTGTTTGTAGAGCTGTTCAGAGATTCCATACAATAATGGTAGGGCAAAATGCTTTCATTGTCAATTGAAGAAGGCCGCCCTTTATAATATATTGCTAAGAAGCGGGAGGGAAGGGTGGTATGGCAGTTGTGCTTAAAAAGCAGCAAATTAAAGGGAAAAAAGTGATTGCCGGCCACGAAGTTCTGGAGTTGGCTGAAAGAGAGGGCTTTCAGCGGGCGCACCTTCTTGAGAATGGCGGGAGCTCCTTCCTGGTATGCGCCCTGTCCAGTTATAGGAAAGAGCCTGATGATCTCTCCACACTGCAGGAACCCCATGCTTTGATTGCTCCCTTTGCCAGAAGGAATTATTACAGAGAAGCGGTAAGGCGTCTTAAGCGGATCGCTGTAAAGATCAGGGAAAAAACAGGCCTGACCAGGCAGGATATCAGGATTTTATGTAATTCCAGAGTGGTTGAGAAACCCCTGGCTGTAGCCAGCGGTTTAGGTTTTTACGGGAAGAACAGCCTGGTCATATCACCGGGACTGGGTTCTCAATTTATTATTGCTGTAATGTCTATGGAGTTGAAAATGACAGGAAATTATAATAACGCGGTAAAGCAGCCCGCAGGGAGCGGCTGCGGGGATTGCCGGGCTTGTATTTCAGCCTGTCCGGTCGGCGCTATTGTAAAGCCTGGAGTCATAGATCTGTCTCTTATACACATCT
>DRHE01000086.1 GCA_011049745.1 Spirochaetales bacterium
ATCTTGAATAAGAAGGGGTGGGAAAGCTCCGGAGCCCCTATATTGAGCACCCCGGCAAAGCCGACCAGGCCGGCCAGCAGGGTCACGGTCATGGAAGCAAGGATAAGAGCAGCCGCGGATTCCTCTTTTTTCTCCAGGTAAATCAGGTCAGAAATAAACCTGGTAAAAACATAGTGAGTGCCCCCGAATATGAAGAGCGAAAAAGCGTAGCTGTAGATTATAACCCCCATAAAGAGGCTCGCGCCCTCCTTGAGTGCAAAACCGGCAAAGCGGCTTATCAGAAAAATTCCAATTATGGATAGCAGCCAGGGACCGGCAACGATAATAACCCCACTTAAGGCAACCTGCAAAAAGGAGGTCATACCCCCTTTTCGCAGAACACGCTGCAGCTCAAAACCTATTCCCGCCATATTCAGCTCAATCCATACTCGTGGTATATATCACGATATGCCTGATGAAGACTCTTACGCTCATAAAAAGAGAGTACCCTTTCCCGGTTTTTCTCGATCACGCCCTCCATCTCCGCAGGATGTTTATAAATATACTTTACCCCTTCAGCCAACTGCAAAGCATCCTTGGGAGGAGCGATAAAACGGTCGTCAAAATCGAGCAGCTCGGGAACATTGCCCACCCTGGTGGAGACTACGGGCACACCGGCGCAGTAGGCTTCCAGTATAACCAGGGGCTGGGCCTCTCGTACACTGGTCAGCAGCAGAACATCGAGAAAGGAGTAATATTCAAGCACATTCTGCCTGCCGGTAAATTTGAACTTCTCCTGCAGTCTCAAACTCTTTACCAATATTTTGCAATCCTCGTAATAGGCCTCATCCTCATCAGTGGGCCCTATACAGTGAAAACAGGCTTCAGGAATATAATCAGAAATAATCCTGGCCATGGAAATAAAGGTCTTAATATCCTTTATAGGCACCACCCTGCCCACCAGCCCGACATGGAAACCTTCTCTCTTCTCCCTTTTCACCATGAAGCGGACCGTGTCGATGCCATTGGGAATTACCCTGGTCTTTTCTTCAGGAGCGCCCAGTTCCAGCTGTAGCCTGCGGTTGTGCTCAAAGAGGGCGATAATCAAATCCGCATGGCGGTAACACATCCTGCTTAGAGTATTAAAGATATTTATCCACATATCGCGCTGATATCCCCTGATAAAGGGGGTTTTTCTAATCTCCATTTCTCTTTCTTTGTGGTACAGGCCATGTTCGGTTAATATAAAGGGTTTATCCAGCCGTATCTTTGCATTGATGGCGGTCAGCCCTGCATAACCGGTTGAAACAGCATGATAGATGTCCGCTTCCGGCAGAGCTGCCGCTAATATAGTAAAGATCATATCGTGAGCCGATTTCCAGGCCCAGAAATAATTAGCAAAAGGATAGGCCGGGTTTTTCAGCTGGCCGCGCGAGGTTATCATCTCCCAGGCGGCAGCGCTGCCCATGGCCTCGGAGGATAGAGAATGGCCTTCGGGAATCCCTTTAATCAGAGCGCTGATATCCGGCATTGAGCCTGCAAAGAAGGCATCGTGAATACTCTTTATCTCTAATATAAGCTTTTTATCAGGAGCACGCTTCTTTGAACCACGGCGCTGCGACAGCACCAGGTCATGGTGAGCAACCACATTGTCAGCCAGCTCATAGTGAACCGGCTGGTCGGTAGCCGGTGAAATGGTGAAGAGCACAAAATCAATATCCTCGAGCTCCCCGATAAGCTGGTGCACCCAGGAGGATACCCCGCCGGTAATATAGGGATAAGAGCCCTCCAGTATCAGGCAGACCTTTACCCTACCCGCCATCTAGTCACCCAGCCAGTAGTCCAGAATATTCTTTGCCCCTTCATTGAGGGCCTCCTCAAATTCGAATAGTCTGGCACATTGGTGAATCACCTGGTAGAAGTTCCTTCTTCTGAACTCCAGCTCCGCTTCCAGCATAATAAAGATATGTTCTTCTCTTTCCTCGATCTTCTTTAAAATAGAGGCCGCCTGATCATACTGCTTTAATTCCAGGAGCACCCTCAGGACCAGCGCTTTATCTTCTTTTACCAATTCACTGAAGCCGGAAATACGGGCTAAGCAGGAATAAGCTTCTTTAAGGTAGAAATTGCTGATAGAGCCGGAATATATCCGGGAAAGCTCGTAGAATTGATTGGCCAGTCTGCTTAGAAAGGAAAGATCACCGGTTTTTTTAAAGCTGCTTTTCAGCTCTTCTATCCTGCGGTTATAACGGTTTTCTATTAAATTGATACTCTCAGCAGCAAAGAGCGCTGTTTCCGCATCCCTGTCTTTCACCAGCTTTTGCAGTATCTTTACCAGCAGCATATTGGTTTCCAGGTCAAGATCATCACGAGATAGAATACGCTCAATCTCTTCAAGATCCACCGGTTCATCATCCGCCGGTTTGATTGAGACCCCCAGATGAATATATGCCTCCTGCTCCACCAGCCCTTCCATGAGAGCCCTCAGAGCACTCATTGCCGTTTTAGGAAGGTAGCGCTCCTGAAAGGAGCGAAAATAATCAAACCCGGCCATTACCCTAGACCTTCTGCATCTCTAATAAATTTTCCGCAACCTGCAGTATCTTCTCGCCGGTCATTTCCTTTTCACCCAGCGCCGCATATCCCAGAACCACATCCATGTCCACTGCTTTATCATTAATCCGCCACTCCCTTTCATTGATAATTCCCAGGGTTTCCAGGCTTAAG
>DRHE01000087.1 GCA_011049745.1 Spirochaetales bacterium
ACGAAAGGAGATTGGATTGAACAAAGTATCCTGGTGGGGAAATCGAGCTGTTGAAATTAGGATAAAAAATCAGTATGACTTTAAATAATGGCCTTCAAATCACCCCGGCGTAGTGGCCTTGAAATCGGCCTGGAAATGTCTGATATTATTGAAACCGATAGTGGCAATAAAATTGATTTCTGGCTGTTAACGGATTCCCCTTTTGATCAGTCCCGGTTTTCCAGAAGATATGCGGAAAAGTTTATGGGCCATAGTATAAATGTTTCATCTCCGGAAGACACTATCCTGGCAAAATTGCGCTGGACAAAGTTATCAGGAGGAAGCGCCAAGCAATTCCAGGATGCTCTGGGTGTTTTTGAACTCCAGGGTGCAAAACTGGATATGGAATATATAGCTAAATGGGTAAAGAAATTAACCGTGGAATCTATTTGGCAAGAACTGCTAGAAAAGGCTCAACCGATTGCATGAAACAATCATAAGTAGAAACGCCTGTATATGGGAGCATACATTTCTTCATAGCTGTCGGTAAAGTCTAAGAAGAGAGATAATTAGCAAATATTTTTTAAAAAATCCAAAAAATATATTGCACATATTGTGCCTTTGGGTATAGAGTAGACACAAGATATTGTAGTTTCGGGTAAAAAATGTGAAATGTCCCTATTGTCTTAATACAAAGGTCAAAGTAGTAGATAAACGGGATATTGAAGAACTGGGCTCCATCAGGCGGCGCAGGGAGTGTCTGGGCTGCGGTAAACGCTTTACCACCTATGAGCGGATTGAGCTTACCGGTTTCAGTATAGTGAAAAAGGACGGTCGGCGGGAGAACTTTGACCGCCAGAAGCTGATAAGGGGAATTTCCAGGGCCTGCGAAAAGCGGCCGATTCCCAGGCAGAATATTGAAAAACTGGTGGCCGCTATAGAGGGAGATCTTAGAAACAGTGAGCAGAAAGAGATCTCTGCTGATGAGATCGGAAAGCTGGTAATGGCCAGGCTGAGAGAATTGGATAAAGTAGCCTATATCCGTTTTGCCTCGGTTTACCGGGAGTTTACCGATATCAGTTCCTTTGAGAGTGAGTTAAAGGATCTTAAGAGAGATCTGTAAGTATGTAAGTACAGTGCGGGGTTTGCCCGTTTTGGACTGTTATAAATATTATCTTAATACAAAAACCTGGGAGGGGAAGGCTGACTATGAAGGGAGTTATACAATCTATTAAGAAGAGGGATGGAAGGGTGGTGCCCTTTCATCGTGAGAAAATTACCAATGCCATCTGGCAGGCCGTACAGGCCGTGGGTGGAAGGGACAGAAATCGTGTCGAGGAACTATCCGGAGAGATCTGGAGATTGCTCAACCGTAAATATGAACCGGGAGGTGTCCCTTCCGTTGAGCATGTCCAGGATGTGGTGGAGAAGGTACTCATCGAGCAGGGCCACGCCCAGACGGCCAAAGCCTATATATTATACCGAGAACGGCATAAGAATATCCGCGAGGTCACGCAGCTGCTGCGTGACATCTCCATGGTTGAGGATTATATAAACGAAATGGACTGGAGGGTCAGGGAGAACAGCAACATGACCTATTCCCTTCAGGGTTTGAATGTGCACATTACCCAGAAGGTAATAAGCAACTACTGGCTCAATTCCATTTATTCCAAAGAAGTTCGGGAAGCCCACATTAAAGGCAAATTCCATATACATGATCTTGGCACCCTGGGACCCTATTGTGTAGGCTGGGACCTTCAGGATCTGCTCATGGTTGGTTTCCGTGGGGTCAGGGGAAAGATCGAGAGCAATCCGGCTAATCATTTCGATGTAGCCCTGATGCAGATAGTAAACTTTCTCTATACCCTGCAGGGCGAAGCCGCGGGGGCTCAGGCCTTTTCCAATTTCGATACTCTGCTCGCCCCTTTTATCAGACATGATAAACTGGACTATAAAGAGGTAAAGCAATCCGTTCAGAAGTTCCTCTTTAATATGAATGTTCCCACCAGGGTGGGCTTTCAAACTCCATTTACCAATATTACCCTTGACCTCACCGTGCCTGAGTATTTGAAAGAGCAGCCGGTCATAATCGGCGGGCGGGCCGGGGAAGAGACCTATGGTGATTTTCAAGCAGAGATGGATCTATTTAACCAGGCCTTTGCCGAAGTAATGCAGGATGGCGATGCCAGCGGCCGGCCCTTTACCTTTCCCATACCAACCTATAATGTCACCAAAGATTTCCCCTGGCACAAGATTGAATACAATGCGATCTGGGAGATGACTGCCAAGTACGGTATACCCTATTTTTCTAATTTTATAAATTCAGATCTGAAACCGGATGATGTCAGGAGCATGTGCTGCCGGCTGCGGCTCGATAAGCGGGAATTGAAGATGAGGGGCGGGGGATTATTCGGTTCCAATCCCCTTACCGGCTCGGTGGGTGTGGTTACCATTAACCTGCCGCGTATTGCCTTTGAAGCGGATTCGGAAGAGGAATTTTTTGCTATCCTCTCCAGCCGTATGGAGCTGGCCAGGGAGAGCCTGGGTGTAAAGCGCCGGGTGCTGGAGGAATTTACCGATAGGGGGCTCTATCCCTACAGTAAATTTTATTTAAGGTATATTAAGGAATCCTTCGATCAGTACTGGAAGAATCACTTTTCCACCATTGGTATAATCGGTATGAATGATGCCCTGTTGAACTTTCAGGGCCATGACATAAGCCGGCCTGAAGGCAGCGCTTTTGCCGGCAAGGTAATGGATTTTATCAGGGATAGATTAGCCGATTTCCAGGAAGAAACCGGCAACATTTTCAACCTGGAAGCTACGCCTGCCGAGGGAACCAGTTACCGCCTGGCCAGGCTGGATAAAAAGGAATATCCTGAACTGAAAATATATAATCAGCAGCATAATGGCAATGGAAAAGCAGCGCCCTATTATACCAACAGCACTCAGCTTCCGGTTGGCTTTACCGACGATGTATTCGAGGCTCTGAAGCTCCAGGACGGACTGCAATCTAAATACACGGGTGGCACGGTTATGCACTGCTTTCTGGGGGAAAGCATGCCCTCCATCGAGGCTACCAGGAGCCTGGTGAAAACCATAGCTGAGAATTTCCATCTGCCCTACTATACCTT
The DNA here is from genome assembly GCA_011049745.1 of Spirochaetales bacterium. GTDB lineage: Bacteria > Spirochaetota > Spirochaetia > SZUA-6 > DRHE01 > DRHE01. The sequence continues at coordinate 3,114 of DRHE01000087.1, forward strand.
AACGCCTACTTTTAGTATCTGCGAGCAGCACGGCTACATTAAGGGTGAGCACGAAAACTGTCCTCAGTGCGGCAGCAAATGCGAAGTGTGGTCAAGGTCGGTAGGTTATCTGCGCCCTGTGGATCAGTGGAACAGGGGAAAGCAGGAAGAGTTTCAGGACAGGAAAACCTTTGACCGCCAGTTGAAAGCCCAGACCCTGAAATAATCGGCCGGCCGGTGACCTTTAAAGGATGGCAGAAAACTTCGCTTATTGAATATCCCGGCAGGATCTGCACCGTGCTTTTTACCGGCGGCTGCAACTTCCGCTGTCCCTACTGTTATAACCGGGAGCTGGTGCTGGGATACCGGAAAATGCCGGATATAGAATCTGAAGAAGTCATAAACTTTCTTAAGTGTAACCTCAATCTCTACCAGGCGGTGATGGTAACCGGGGGCGAGCCCACCCTTAACCGGGATTTACCTGAATTTTTGTGTAAAGTGAAGGAGCTGGAGCTTTCCTGTGGTCTGGAAAGCAATGGCAGCAATCCCGATTTACTTAGAGGTCTGCTTGATCACGAGCTTGTTGATTTTGCGGTCATGGATATAAAAGCCCCACTGGCCATAGAAAAATATTCCCGGGCCAGCGGGGTGCACAGCAGCAGGCTCCTGGCCAGGGTAGAGAGAAGCATAGAACTGATAATGGGCTCTGCTGTTGAATATGAGTTCAGGACCACTGTTGCACCCGGGATAATCAACGGTGATGATCTGCTTGCGATCGGCAGGAGTATTAAAGGGGCAAAGAAGTATGTGCTCCAGCAGTATGTTCCCGGCGAGGTATTGAATAAGCAGTTAAATGAAGATGTGTGCCTGTCCGCGGAAGAGCTTCTGCAGGCAAGGGATAAGCTGGCCGGCCTGGTTGAAGTATGTGAAGTGAGGAATATCTATTGATTATTCAGCGCAGTCCAGCCGTCACTATCTCGATAGTATCTGTGACAACTGATCGGGAAACTCCTTTTTCAGCTTTAAAAGGTAATATCCCTCTCTGGCAAGCCTGCGGGAGTCTATGGGTCCGAATGGCCCCCTGTCCTTCTTGATCTTACCCCGGCTGTCCCATAGGGTGTGCAGAAAGTAGGCT
>DRHE01000088.1 GCA_011049745.1 Spirochaetales bacterium
ATTTATCGATAGCGCCCTGCCGGAAAAAAAGAGAAAGGTTCCGGGCGCCGGACAGGGAAAGGGAATAGAGGATCAGGCCGGAAGTATTACGATCCAGACGGTGAGCAGGTCCGGGGCGGAATGACAGGGAAGGGGATCTGTTAAGCGACCAGTAAACTCTAACCAGTTCGTCCAGGCTCCCTGTGCCATGAGTGAGCAGGCCGCCGGGCTTGTTCAGGGCCAGCAAATGCTCATTTTCAAAGATGATCATTTTACTCAGTCGGGAAAACTTTGAAAGATTATCCTTATTCTGCGGTTTGGTCTTTTTCCTGTCCAAAGCCGGCTTGGCAAGCCCGTGAACGGTTATTTCATCACCCTCACAAATGCGGGTATCCGGTCGCACTTTTTTATTATTGATCCTGATGCTTCCTTTACGTATCAGATGGAAGATCTGTGAGAGGCCGGCTTGCGGGAACATCTTGCGCAGTACCCGATCCAGCCTGCGGTTATTATCATCTTTTCCTGTATAATAAATGCTCATCTTTTTCTTTCGCTAAAATTCTTCTCCGTCAATTTTAACAATACCATCTTGACAATTTATTTCTAAGCAATAAAACTAAAAAAGCCATGAGTACCTTCTACCAGGATATTGCTACACCGGTATTTCTTTCCACTTTTTTCAGCTGGTTCATTGCTCAGTTGTTAAAAGCCATTATTGGAATTTTCAGAGTAAGCACTAAAAGCCACAGGGGCTTTCTGCGGCGTCTCTTCTGGGCAACCGGGGGTATGCCTTCAAGCCATTCCGCTTTGGTTACTGCATTAGCCACATCTATCGGTTTCAAAGAGAGTCTCTCTTCCCCGCTTTTTGCGATTTCTTTTTTCTATGCTGTCCTGACAATCCGGGATGCTCTGGGGGTGAGGATGGCAGCGGGAACCCAGGCAAGAGTTCTGAATCAATTGATTGCCAGGCTTGCCGGGCGTCTTGATCTTAAAATAAGGAGTGTAAAAGAGGTTAATGGCCATACTGTTTCCGAGGTCTCTGTAGGCATTCTGCTTGGTTTTTTTATTGCTGTAGCCTTTTCCAATCTTTAGAAGATCAATGATGATCAGATATTCCCGACTAAGCTCCAGAGTATTATGGTTGATCCTGATCTTCATTAATCTTTCTTATTCTATTTGGATACTCTATAAACCGGGAATCAATTTCCAGAGATACTGCTGGCAGGGTTACTATACTCTTTTTATTCGCGGGGAAGAGTTGGGTGCGGAGCTCACAGCGGAACTCAGGGCCCTTCCCGGTGTTACTCTTTTACTCTCTGAAGATTCATCAACTCTATCTTTCAATTCCCTGAATGGAATGGAAAAGGTCACCCTTGCCCGCGTTGCCGATCGTCTGGATGAAAATGACCCCCGTTTTGATAGCTATATGAAAGAGCTGCCCGGGTACTTCAAGGCGGAAAAATGGGAAACAAAATATCAGGTGCTTTACCTGCGCGCAAAGATTAGCCCTGTTGCCTTGTATTCTCTGCTTGCCCTGGTAATAGAGAGGCATGGATCTGAATTCAGGATGCTGGAATATGATCCCCAGGCCGCAATCCTCTACGTTGCGCTTTTTCTATTCTTCTCTCTCTTTCTCTTTCTGTTAAGAGCGCCTGCCGGATATCTTGCTCTATCATTATCAGGGCTCCTGCCCTGGCTGTTAAATATCTTAACCGGGAATTTCCTTGATCTTATCAGCTTTTATCTGATATTCCCTTTTCAGCTTATATTTTTTGGACAATTATTTCGTGTGTTGAAGAGTAATCTGACTTCTTCCGGCTCGAACCTGTCAGTGAAAAGGGCAGCTTTTAAAAGTGTGATCATGGGTTTTGCTTTTTTTTTGACCGTCTTTGTTCTGGCCAATTTGCTGGTTATTTTGCCTGTTCCCGATTCCAGCACTATTATTAGAAATCTAAGCGCTCTGGCCCTGAATATTCTTGCCTATCCTTTTCTCTATCTGCTGCTCTCCTGGCGGGCAAAATATATCCGGCACTTCGTCTTTGAGCCCTTGCCTATATTGGGCCGCTCCATGGTTAATAGAAAAATCTCCATAGGCCGCGGCGTCTGGCTTTTTCCTCTCCTATTGATTATTTTCATTTCATTGCCTCTGGCCTTTCTGGAGAAGCGGCTTCATGGCTTCAGCTATCCAGCTCCCCGGCTGGCTGCTTTTAAGCTTGACAAAATCAGTTGGGAAAGCCTGGAGCACCTGCAGTTGACACCCGCAGCATCTGATTTACCGGATCTCTCTGATTTTTTAACTCATTCTGCTTTCCAGCAGGGCATCTTCTTTGGGCGGGAATATATATTCCCCTATCCCGGCGAGCGGCTCTATATCAGCCGGTATTTTCTGGAAGAGAATGGGGCAGAGAATGGCGGCAGACGTATCAGCAAGCGCCTGAAAATGGTCAGGCAATACAAAACCTCCTGGCTCTTCGAGACTCTATCGGGCATGCCTGCCAATAGTGTTGGTGCTATGCTGGCCGCACAGGAAAGGGCTGTGCAGGTTGTCAGGAGCAGTGAAGCGGTGCGTTTGCTTAAGCAGACACCCTGGTGGAAAATATCATTATTTTTTCTATTTCTCTCTTCTTTCTATCTAATTTGGCAATTTTATTTGACACCCTGGCCTTTGTATGGTACTAGAAATCTTGTCTTCAGGAAGGGAATAAAAGTATATGAGCGAGCAGGTTACATTTCCTAAGGGTGGAGTGCATCCGTTCGATTTTAAATCATTTACCAGTGGGGTTCCCATTAGAAACGCGCCAATTCCGGCTCTTGCAGTAATCCCGATGCAGCAGCATATGGGTAAACCGGCGCAATGTCTGGTGAGTAAGGATGACCTGGTTCGGGAAGGAATGTTGATTGGCCAGGCACAGGGGGTTTTCTCCGCCAATATACACTCGCCTATACCCGGAGTGGTAAAGGAAATTCATAAAATCTATCTTCCTACCGGAATACGGAGTGAAGCCGTAGCTATAGAGCTACAGGGTGAATTTGATCGTTCGGGCAAAGATGAGCCCCGGTTGGAGTGGCAGGGAATCAGCGGCAGTGACCTGTTGAAGAATTTGGCAGATAAAGGCATTGTCGGCCTGGGCGGCGCCACATTTCCCACTGTATTGAAATATACTATCAGAGAGGGATTTCAGGTTGAATATTTTGTGGTAAATGGGGTGGAATGTGAGCCTTTCCTCACTGCAGACCATAGGCTTATGGTGGAAAAATCCCTTGAAATTATCGAGGGTATACGAATTGTACAGCAGATAATGAAGCCCCGGCAGATTATCATAGGAATTGAAGAGAATAAAGCTGATGCAATTGCCGTGATGAGAGAGAATATCGTCCGCGCCGGATTGGATTTTGAGGTAGTTGCTCTTAAGGTGAAGTATCCCCAGGGCGATGAAAAACAGCTTATTAAAGCAGTAATAGGTAAAGAGGTGCCCTCCGGCGGATTGCCCCTGGATATCGGAGCCGTGGTTTCCAATGCAGGGACCATGCTGGCAATATATGAAGCTGTTGTACTGGATAAACCATTAATCGAGAGAGTGGTCACTGTTTCCGGTTCGATAATCAGGA
>DRHE01000089.1 GCA_011049745.1 Spirochaetales bacterium
CCTCTATACGCTATCTAACGGGTCACCCAGCAGATGCACTGCTCTTTCTCAGCTCCGGTGGGGAGTGTTTTTTAGTTCCCTGGGATGAAAACCTGGCTGCCGAGTTGTCATCAGTGGATAAAATCATTCTTTATAATTCCTATAAACGTTCTTTTTCCCTGGCTGTTCAGGGCCTGGCAGAAGAATGGCGGCTCAAAGCCGGCAGCAGGATAGAGCTTTCCGGCAAATTTCCCTATCCGGTAGCGGTAGAGTTGATAACAACCCTTCCGGATATGGAGATTATCTGTAGTGACCAGGGTCTGGACAGTCTGCTGCTGAAATTAAGGAGCATCAAGGATGAGAGCGAAATCCAGGCGATACAAAAGGCCTGTGAGATAAGCAATGAGATTGTACAAGGAATAGAGGAATTGCTGGCTGATAAGAGGGGCAGCTTAAGAGAGCTGGATATCGCCCAATATATAGATTCTGAAGCGCGCACCAGGGGGGCTGAAGGAATCGGCTTTGACACCCTGGCAGCCGCAGCTAACAGGAGTTTTGCCGTCCACGCCTTTCCCGCTTACGGCAGCGAGCTGATTGGTGAAAGAGGATTTTCAGTAATCGATTTCGGGGTAAAGTACAGAGGGTATACCAGTGATGTAACCATTACTGTTATTCATGGGCCCTTGAGCAAGCTGCAGCAAAAGATGGTTGAGTCTGTCTTAGAAATATATGAACTGGCTCTCAGTTTAATTGACAGTGGAATTCCAACCGGAGAGATCGCTCTTAAAATAGACGAGGCTTTTGCTCGGTGGGGATTTAAAATGCCCCACGCTTTGGGACATGGAATCGGCCTTGCTGCCCATGAGGCTCCCTATTTGCGCACGGAAGATCAGAATAGCAGCGTTGTATTACAGGAAGGGATGATCTTCACCGTTGAACCCGGACTTTATCACCCGGAAGCGGGGGGAATCAGGCTGGAGAATGACATCTTGATGACCAGCCACGGACTTAAGGTTATGACCAATTCCCGGATAATCGAGATCTAATACTTAAGTAGAGTCCCACGGGCGCGCCCGCGGAATTTTAAACCATCAGGAGGCGGTATGGTATATGGCGAGTCAATCTCCCTTGCTACAAAGGGTTTTTCCGATATAAAGAATATTACCGGGGAGGTTCAGGAAATAGTACATAGCTCCGGTATAAAGAAGGGCCTGGTAAATATCTGTGTTATCGGTTCTACGGCCTCGATTTCAACTATTGAGTTCGAGCCTGCTTTAGTAGAGGATGTTCGTGAAAAGCTGGAAGTGCTGGTTTCAAGTCAGGCGCACAGCCGCCATTCAGAGACCTGGGGCGATGATAATGGTTTTTCCCATATTCGGGCGACCCTGATAGGGCCGAGCATAACCCTACCAGTTGCTGATCAGCATATAATACTTGGAACCTGGCAACAGATTGTAGTTATTGATCATGACAACCGCCCCCGTTCAAGGAAGATATTTATCCAGGTTATGGGTGAGATGTAGATCATGGACCTCTATTCCACTAAGGATTAAGCCTCGGATTCAAGAATTTTCTCTCTTTCTAACGCTTTTACCAATAGTCTCAAAATAACCGGTTTAAGGTTTGCAAAAGAGCTAACTGCCTGCCAGCGAAAGTTAAGGTATCGATGGGCAAGTCGATTTCTCTGTAAAGCCAACTTAGATAATTCTTCTTGTTCTTCTTCAGAAAAACCGAAAAAACCTGCACATTCTTTTAATATTTGTGCATAGCTTTTTACAGGTATATTCTCCTGAGTAAGGACTGTGCCGCAAACCTCTATAAGAGCAGTAAATATATTCTCCACAGTTCGGTCAATCAATTTTTGAAGCTTTTTATCCTTTTCATGATCTTTGCGGCTTTTAGAGGCGTAATCATCTTCAAATTCTTTTATCTCCGTAGAAATAAACTGTAAGGATTCAACGACCCTTCCTTTCGCATATCTAAATTGAGCCATAAATTACCTTCCTAAAACCTGCCCGGCTATCTCAATCTGCCAGGGAATACCAAGGATGCGAAAATCCTCCATTTGTGAAATTGCATAAAGCTTTAGACTCAGAAATTTATCTTCATCCTTTATAAAAACGGGCATTCCTGAAACTATAGCATTGTAATAAAGCATTGGTTGACGAAAATCTCTATAAATTGAGATAATATTCACCTCTCTATTTAAGATTTTTTGTAATCTATAAGAAATATCTGTAATTAAAGAAAAAGTGTATTCTTCAGAATCAAAATCTTCAGAAAATAGAATAGCCAAATCAATATCGGAATCAATATGAGGAAATCCTTCTATCCAGGAACCGTATAGGAAAGACATAGCTATGCGATAGTAAGATGAATTTGCTTTTAAAAATGTCTTTAAAGTTGAAATCACGTTTTTTCGGATTTATCACCTTCTACTCCAGCAGAGTGTCCCAATAGTAATCTAAGCTGATCCCCAACATGTTCAAGATTAGTTCCTGTGTTTGAGTCAATGAATCTCGGAATTCTTTTATCATTTGTCCCATTCTTACTTTATATGAGGAAATGCCTTCGAAAACACTTAGGATTTTTGAGGTGGTCGGATGAAAAGCATCTCTGAATTCTGGGTAAATGGGTAGAGTTTCAATGTCCCATTCCTTCATTTTTAGTCTTACTTCTCGCTCGATAATCGCTTGAATCATTAAGGAGAGAAAAAACAAAAACA
>DRHE01000090.1 GCA_011049745.1 Spirochaetales bacterium
GCGCTCAGCAGGATTGCATAACCGAGACGGATCGATCCCTCTACAATAATCGTGGGTAAGAGATTTGGAAGTATTTCCCTGAAAATGATGTAAAAAGCATTCTCTCCCCGGACCCTGGCCGCATCTATATATTCCAGGGGAACGATACTCAAAGCGGCGCTCCTGATTACCCGTCCCACCCGCGGTGCATAGATTATGCCTATGGCAATAGCCCCGTTAACCACACTCGGTCCCAGAACACCGACCACCAGCATAGCAAATATCAGGGTGGGAAAGGAGATAAAGATGTCGTTCACCCTCATAATCAAATTATCGACCCAGCCCCCGAAATAAGCGCTGGAGGCGCCAACCAGGATGCCGATGACGAGGGCCAGCAAAGTACTGAAGGCTGCTATGGTTAAAGTAGTCCTGGTTCCCACAATGACCCGGCTTAAAACATCCCTGCCGAAACGGTCGGTGCCCAGCAGGAATGACCCGGAGGGCTGCTCTTTGAGATGCTCATAGTGCATCTCTTGCGAGTCGTAGGGGGCAATGCGGGCGCCGAATATGCCGATAAGAATAAAAAGCAGCAGGATAATCGAGCCGATTACCAGACTCGATGTGACATGCCGCCCGGTGAATATTTTTAATATTTTCATCATCAATACCTTATCCTTGGATTAACCACACTATAAAGAATGTCTGCTACAAAGTTAGCCAGAACATAGGCCCCGGAAATAATGATCATCGTACCCAGGATGAGGGGGATATCACGATTATTGATACCAATGATCATCAAATTCCCGATACCCGGATACGAGAAAACCGCTTCCACAATTACCACGCCGGCCAGAATATAGCCGATATTAAAGGCTATTACGGTAATGGCCGGCAAAAGCGCATTGCGCAGGGCGTGGGAAATGATCACCTTTTGGGGACGAACACCCTTCAGCACGGCCGTGCGTACGTAATTTGTCTTGAGTTCTTCGATCATCGAGGCTCTCGTCTGCCTGACCACGTAGGCCACACTTTCGAATGACAGGGTCAGGCTGGGAAAGATAAGCACAGTGAAGAAAAAGCTTATCTTTCTCAGGAATGAATACTCCTCATAAGGCAAGGCATTAAAAGCCGCGGGAATCCAATTCAGTTTTACGGAAAAAATGTAGATAAAGATCGATCCCACCAGAAATGCCGGAATAGAAATCATTGAGAGAGTGGAAAAGGAAATAAAGTGATCGATAAATGTGTTTTCCTTTACTGCGGACCAGACTCCCAGGGTCAGTCCGAAAAAAACCATAATCAAGCTGGCAGGCACAGCCAGCAGCAGGGATGCCTTGAGACGGGAGAGAATAATCGGACCTACCGGGGCCTTCATTATCAGGGATGTGCCCATGTCGCCCCGGAGAACGCCTGTGATCCAGTTGAAGTACTGCTGGTAGACAGGCAGATCGAGACCGAGCTGTCTTCGGAGCGTTTCAATTGTCTCTTCTCCCAGAGAGTCCAGAGCAATGCCTCCCAGCATCATATCCACGGCATCACCCGGCATGAGCTGGATAATCCCAAAGATAAACATAGAAATAACCACCAGGAGTATTAGAGTTGTTCCTATCCTTTTTATAATGAATAATCCCAACCTGTTCATATGCTATTCCCCCCAATTTAATTAAGAGTGCCGCACATTCAGCTAAATGCGCGGCACTCCTTTTTTAAGGTATACTATTGGATCAACCAGCCATGATCTACCCACAAGTAGGTCAGTGGATGCACAGCAACACCTCTTACACCCTGGCTCAAGGCCATGTAGTGGTTCTTGAAGTAGGGAATAATCGTGGCCGAGGCTTCACTGACCATTTCCATGGCTTTCCAGTAAAGTTCTTTCCTCTTATTAAAATCTGCTTCGCCTTCCGCTTGCTCCAGCACCTTGTCCAGTTCAGGATCACTGTAATGGGACTCATTCTTACCGCCCTCTGAGTGGTAGTAGGGCTTTATACAGGCATTGACAGTCTGCCTGCCGCCCCAGTTGCTGACCATAAGCGGTTCCTTGAACTCGATGTCGGCCCAGTAGCGGCTGATATCGATTACCTCAATGTCGATCACAATTCCGGCCTCTTTAGCCATCTGTTTAAAAGCTACTGCCAGCTCCATCATCCCCGGTCTGCCGGGGCTGGTGTACATTTTGAAATGAGTTCCCGGGGCAATACCGGCCTCAGCGAGAAGTTTTTTAGCCAGCTCAATATCCTGGGTCTTTTGTTTTTCGTTGGGATTGCCGTACACGTGGAAAGGCGGAATGGTCTGGTCGTTACCGATGATCCCGTAACCGCCCAGGGCTATCTTCAGCGCCGCCTTGCGGTTAATGATATAGGAAAAGGCCTGCCGGAGTTTATCATTGCGAAAGACCCTCCTCTCTGCTGCATTCTGGCCATCGTAAATTTTCGGATCCAGGTTCAAAACGATGGGATGGTACCCCAGGGTGGGTGTGCCCTGGATTATAATTTTCTTATCCAGTAACGCCTGGCTGAGTAAATCGTAGCTGACCCTGTAGACCAGATCGATATCGCCACTTTTGAGAGCCGCCAATTGCGACAGGTTCTCTTTGATGGGAATGATTCGGTACTCGTCAATATAGGGAAGCGACTGCCCGTCCTCTCCCGTCATAAAGTACCTGTCATTTCTTTCCAGAACCGTAACCCCGCTGGGATCCCATTTTTTAAGCTTGAATGGACCGGATCCTATGGGATTGGTGTCTATCTGGTCGATATTTTCCTTAGCAACGATCCGCGGATAAACTCCACCCAGGTCAACCGGCAGGTCCAGATAAGTCTTGGTAAGCTCGATCACCACCGTGAATTTATCCTTCACCTTTATCTTGTCGATCGGGCCAATGGCATTCCAGCCCCTGGGGCTTACCTCTTTGTCAAGAACCCGTTCCAGGCTGAACTTGACATCTTCCGCCGTTACCTGGCGGCCATTGTGGAAATAGGCATTCTGGTTGATGTAGAAGGTCCAGGTCCTGGCATCAGCTGAATGTTCCCACCTTTCGGCAAGTTCGGGCTCGGCGCCAAAATCGCTGGTAATACGGGTTAGAGCGCTGAAGATGTGAAAGGTTGCATTGTAGGCCTCTTCACCCTTGACCTTATGGGGATCAAGCATCATGACCGGGCTTGCCACTGCCACGGAAATTGTTCCCCCTCTTCTAATCCCACCGGCAACAGCGGCTGCTCCCGCCGGCGCAGCTTCTTTCTGCCCTCCTGCAAACATTACCGACCCAACGGCCAGCAACATCACTCCCATAAGCAGGATAGTTACGATTATTTTTCTTGATTTTTTCATAACACCTCTCCTTTTTTGTTTTTTTTAACTACCGGAAGATCCGGCTGCTTGATTACCTCCTTAACCTCCTTTCATAGCAATCTTCTTCCATTTCATGCAACGCAGGATAAATTCTATAAAAAGCTACTCAACATCGGGCTGATGATGGGCAACGATCCTGTCAATTTCCTTTATTGTTTCAGCCGGCAAGCTAACCGGCCGGTGGTTTTTGAATATCTCTTTTGCCTCTTCATTCAGTTTCATGGCCAGGTCCTTCTTCCCCTCCTCTTCCCAGCTCTGGTAACGCTCTCTGTTGAGGAAGCGCGGAAACCACAATGACTTTCTGAAATTCTCCGCTGTATGCTCTTCCATAAGAAAGTTGCTCCCCGCCATTACCCTCTCCACAACATCTAGAGCAACTGTCCGGTCGTTGAAGTCCAGGGGCCGGAGCATGTACGCGACCAGGTTGATTATTTCATCTGCTAAGAGTATCGATTCAAAAGAAGAGGTGGAGCCAAACTCCAGATACCCACAGTCATGGATGATATTGCAGCCGTTCAATGTTGCCATGTAGATGGACAGCGCGGATTCGAGCCCCGCCTGGGCATCCAATACTTTTGAATCCGACGCCCCTGCAATGCAGAAAAAGGGAAGATCAAAAAAATGGGCCATATCCGCCAACGCCTGGTTGAGGACATTCAATTCAGGAGCTCCGTACCGGAAAATATTGGTATTCATATCCATGACGGTGGCATCACCGCCGAAAATAAACTTTGCGCCCGCTTTCTTGTTCTGAAAGATAACCAGCCCGGCCAGAGACTCGGCCACAGTTTGTACAAGTATTCCCTCAAGAGTAACAGGAGCAGAGGCTCCCAGCATCGGGCTGCCGATATAGATAAAGGGGATCTCATAATTGCAGCAGACCAACGCCTTACCCACACCCATCTCCGTATGCACCAGGGGCGCCAAAGGTTCGGTATATAGAATTAGAGGCGGCTTTCTTTTCAGCTCCTCCACACCTCCCACCGCTGCTGCAGCCATCTCGATCATGGCATTCATGTCGTTTCTGCCGTGGCCGGTGACAATAACCGGCTTTTTCGTATTTTTTAACATCGCCTCGTACTCATGGACGAAGTCGCCGCCCTTTGGTGTATCATAGGCAATGCCGAAAGACATGACAAAATCAATATTGGGGAGGGTATCACAGAACCTGGCCAGCCTGCCCACATCCTCTTTCAGGCAGGCTCTCCTCTCACCCGTATCAAGGTCAATGGTAGTGGGGCAATCCGATCCTGTACCGTAATTACAGGAGCCCTCTTTTAATTCCATGGCCAGCTCACCATCCCGGTTAAATACCTCTATTTCACCAGGAGCAGCTTCCAGGGCTTCCAGCACGGCCCGCCTCGGTATCTTTACCCGGTCAGGGTTTGTAACATCACACCCAGCCCGACCCAATAGATCCAATGCCTCTTCACTCTGTACTTTGCAGCCGATCTCTGCCA
>DRHE01000091.1 GCA_011049745.1 Spirochaetales bacterium
ATAGAACTGTACAGCGCCTCAAATACCGCCTCGGGAATATCCCTGCCCCCGGCAACCCTTACCCGGTCTATACTTTTCTGGATATCCTCCAGGCTGGTTACAAAGGGAAAGGGTTTAACCAGGTATTCCTCAAAATAATCACGGTAGAATAAAAGGCCCAGGCGGTAATGGCTGAAACGCGACGAATGTTTGGAGATTAACGGCACTATCTGCTTTCTTAAGTGGGGCATGTCATTTTTCATGCTTCTGGTGGTATCCAGGGCCAGCACCAGGTCCAGGGAACTCCCCTTAGCTTCTCCTAACACCTGATCTATCTTTTTAATCAGATCCTCGCCGCCGGCTGAACGGAGCGCTTTACCCCCTCCCTCTTCGGCAATTCCGCTGAAACTCGCCACCGCAGCTTCCATGAAGGTGGTATCCGCCTCTTCGACAATCTCTGCAGGCAGTTGCGTGACCCGTAGAACATAGGGGTTATCCTTATAAGGAGCGCTGTAGTCGGCATAGTTTTTGGCAAAGGCCCTGATGTTCAGAAAAGCGCCGTCAAGCACCTGGATCTCTCCCTCCCGGCTCCAAGAATAGCCATAGATTACCACATAGGGAATAAAAATATGAAAAGCCTTGCCAAGCTCCTCATGGATCTCCGGCGTGGAATCCAGGAGAAAGAAGAGTTTCCCGGGATCCATCATTTTGCCATCCAATATGCGCTTTTCGTCGCCATTTACCGGATGGTACATGGGGTTCCTGAGAGTATAGGAATCTTCTTTTTTGTCAGGATCAGCCGTAGATTCAGCGAGCAGCACCGAATTAATATCCCCCCGCTTGCGGATCCAGAGATGGTAGCCGCCCTCGAGGCTCTGCTTGATCCTTAAGTCAGATCCCGCCAGTTTGAGATCCTTTTCCGAGAACAGGGGGATTAACGGAGCGAGGCAGAAGAGCAACAGAAGGATCAGCGTTGCTGAAAAAGGATTCTTCATTATCCCTTATATAATCGGTAGATAGGCACGCTTTTTTAGAAGAGCTTATTGAGCCGCCAGCTCCAGCACCGCGGGGAAGGGAACATCAACCTCATGAAGAGAGAAACCTACCAGGAAGCTGAAACGCTCCACGAAGATCCCGATAAAATCACACCAGAGACCAAAATCAGGGCTAAAGACAAACAGAAGGGAAATATCACGATTATTGGAATAGTAAAATATCCGCTCCCACTCATCCGGCAGCTTAAAAAGCTGCAGTTTGCCGCAAGGAAAGGGGAGCCAATCCCCGGATCGCCGCAGAGGCTCCCTGGTAAAGATTACCCTGATCTCCTCTTCCTTATAGCGGTAAAAACCTTCATAGGCGGCAAGCATATTAGGAGCAAGGAGATCTATGCCCCTTAACCTTAATGGTCCTTTCACCAGCAGAGCAGGCGCTTCCTCTCCATAGAGCAGAGAAGCTGCGGTTAAGAGTAAAAGGGGCAGCAATAAACGCTTACTCAACTGTAACACTCTTTGCCAGGTTTCGCGGGTGATCCACATCTCTTCCCAGGTCCAGGGCACAATAATAAGCGAAGAGCTGCAGCGGCACTACCATTAGAAAGGGATAAAAGAGGCCGTTCTTCAGTTTGGGGATCTCAATAATATCGTCAGCAATATTGTTGAGGCTGTTTTCGCCTTCTACAGCCACGGCGAGAATCCTGCCACCCCTGGATTTCACCTCTTTCATATTACTGATCACCTTTTCCTTTAGGCCGTCATCGGGAACCAGAAAAAAACTGGGGGTTTCCTCATTGATCAGGGCAATCGGACCATGTTTGATCTCAGCCGCACTGTAACCCTCGGCATGGATATAGGAGATCTCCTTTAACTTCAAAGCCCCCTCCATAGCTACCGGGTAGTTTATGCCCCTGCCCAGAAAGAGAAAATTCTTATAATGAGCATACTTCGCGGCCAGTTCTTTAATGCTTTTCTGTTTGGCCAGGATCTGTTCCACCCTGGTTGGAATAGCCTGCAGCTCGTGGGCCAGCTCCAGGCCCGCCTCATAGGAAAGGTGGCGCATTCGACCCAGAAGCATGGCAAAGAGATAGAAAACGGTAATCTGCGAGGTAAAGGCCTTGGTGGATGCCACGGCAATCTCAGGGCCGGAGTGGATGTAGACCCCGCCGTCGGACTCTCGAGCAATCGAAGAACCAACCACATTGCAGATTCCAAGTACCGTAGCGCCCTTTCTCTGGAGCTCTCTCAGGGCATAGAGGGTATCTGCAGTTTCCCCGGACTGGGATACGGCAAAATGCAGGGTATTGCGCTCTACAATCGGGTTGCGGTAGCGCAGCTCTGAAGCGAGCTCCACCGTGCAGGGAACCCGGGCCACCGATTCCAGCAGGTAAGCGCCGACCATACCGGCATAGTAGGAGGTGCCGGCTGCGGTTATGCGCACCCTCTCTATATTGAGCAGATCACGGTTGGACATATTAAGGCCGCCAAGGTGGGCGGTGGCCTGTTCCAGATCGATCCTGCCGCTCACCCCTCTTTTTATAGCCTCAGGCTGCTCAAATATCTCCTTCTCCATAAAAAAGCTGTATCCGCCCTTCTCGATCTCTTCCAGCTCCCAGGATACAGCTTCCACCTTTTTCTCTATCTCCCGGTCGCTCAAGTCAGTGGTTTTATACTCAGCCGCTGTCAGGGTGACTACTTCGCCATCCTCAAGATAAACCACAGCCTTGGTGTAGCTGATTATTGCAGTTACATCTGAAGCTAAAAACATCTCGCCGTTACCCACACCCAGCACCAGCGGTGAGCCGTTACGCGCCCCGATCAATAGTCCGGGGTGATCACGATGCATGCAGACAATACCATAGGTTCCTTTAAGCAGCGCTAAAGCTTCTTTTACCGCCTCTTCCAGGCTTCCCTGGTAGAACTTCTCAACCAGATGGACAATTACCTCTGAATCGGTTTCACTCAGGAAAACATGACCTTCCGATTCCAGTTTTTCCTTCAGGCCGCTGTAGTTCTCAATAATTCCATTGTGCACCAAAGCAATGTTGCCGCTGCAATCTAAGTGGGGGTGGGCATTAAGGTCGTTTACCCGCCCATGGGTGGCCCACCGGGTGTGGCCAATACCTGTATTCCCCTTAATATTCGTGGGTACCTTCTCAATAAGCCGGCGTATTTTGCCTTCTCGCTTAATTAAGCGGAGGCCCTCTTCCTCAGCCACACAGATCCCGGCTGAATCATAACCCCGGTATTCCAGTCTTTTTAATCCCTCTAAAAGCACTTTGGCAGCCGGTCTTGGCCCGCAATAGCCGGTTATTCCACACATCAGTAAAACCCTCCCTATTTATTTAAGAGTGTAGCTCTTTGACCACAATTTACAATAAATAATTTATCCTGCAAAGAAGATGATATTTGAAGATGAGGTGTTATTCATTTCCGCGGCCCTTCCTGATGAGCTTTTCCAGTTGAGTTATGGTCTTCTTAAGTATTCTCTTTTCCTGCCCGGTTCTCTGATCGAGAATATTGATCAGCCGCAGACGCAGCAGCTTTAAAGCGGACCAGCTAGTGGCCGACATTTTCGGCAATCTGGTCCAGTTTTTCACTGTCTAACAGGCGGAGGGTATTGCTCTCCAAAAGAATAAAGCCGGCGCTGTTGAACTCCTCCAGGTATTTCCTGACCTCTTCCATGGAGAGCTCGATACCCCGGGCAATATCCTCAACTGTCCGGTCAAATAGCAGGCTGCCCCCCTGTGAAGCCGCTCCCTGGAAGGCATGACGCAGGTTCAAGGCCACCATTCCCTGCGCATTCCTTTTAGCCAGCTGATGGATCTGCAGATTGGCATTCTGCAGTCTACGGCAAAGTTTATCAATAACATTAAGGGCAATCTGGGCATTTTTATTGATCATACTCAGGAAACCCTGCCGGTTGAAAGCGAGCATCTCAACCCGATCAATTGCGGTAACCGTGGCTGTTCTCTTTACCAGGTTGATAATGGCCATCTCGCCAAAGAAATCACTCTTCTCCAGAATGGCCAGGGTCAGCTCCTGGCCGCCGATATTGCGGGTAACCTTAACCCGGCCCGACCGGATAATATACATCTGATCGCCCTCTTCACCCTCTTTGAAGATGATGGTACCTGGTTCCGCCGAATGGCCGAACTTTTGAAAGAGATTTGTACCCTCAGCCATTTTTCTGCCTCCCGTTTCTAACAGCCTTCATTATCAAAGATAACCTAATTCCGATTGATTTAAAAGCACCACGCCGAATTATCGGTAATTTACTGTAAGGAGGCCACTATGAAATCAAATCTCACCCTGAGCCTGGTCATTATTCTGGGCTGCTCAATGGCAGGTGTATCCTGCGGACCGATTGCCGAGCTTAAAAGTTTTTCTGATGCTGATCTTACACCCCCTGTACTGATTAAGGTCTGCTCTCTAAGTCCCACTGAAATAGAGCTCACCTTCGATGAGCAGTGTGCTGCCGTGGTTGAAGGGTTGAAAATCTACCCGGAACTGGAAATAAGCAGGGTTAATACCCATGGGCAGGCAATAATCCTGACAGTTTCCCCACAGACCCCCGGAAGTGAATATACAGTGGAAGGGGTGGTTGAAGATGCCGGCGGCAACAGTCTCTCTTTTATAACCCACATCTACGGCTACAACCCCTTAATTCCGGAGCTCCTGATAAATGAGTTTACCACCAGGGGAGCGGGCAACCACCCGGATGTAGTGGAATTAAGTATCTTAAGTCCAGGGAATATGGGCGGTGTCACCCTTTATCAGGGCACCCCTGATAATTGGCGTGACCGGCTTATCTTCCCCCCCTTTGCAGTGGCTGAAGATAATTTCATTATTATTCATTTTAGACCTGAGGGTCTGCCCGAAGAGATCAATGAAACCGAGGCCATGAACCTGTCAGGCGGTCTCGATGCCTCGGATGATGCCTTTGATTTCTGGATAGCCCAGGGCACCGGTATTTCGGGAAACAACGGGGTCATTTCCCTCTATGAACAGCCCGGAGGCAGGATTATCGACGGTGTGCTCTACAGTAACCGCACCTCAGAGTCGGATACCACCTACCGCGGCTTCGGCACCCTTGCTGCTCTGGAAAGGGCGGATGAACTGCTGGCTGACCGCGGCTGGATTGTCTCCTTTGATCTGGCCAGACCCGAGGATGCGGTCAACCCGGAAGGCTCCACCGGCACCCGCTCAATATGCCGCAGCTCTCTTTCTGCAGATACTGATACTTTAGCTGACTGGCATATTGTGCCCACCAGGGGGGCAACCTTCGGCTACCCCAATAGCGACGAAGTCTATATACCGTGAATTATAAGTTATAGCGATTAATCGATATACTCAGCTACCATCTGCTCCAGGGTCTGACGGGGCACGGCACCGATCTGTTGTTTAACTACCTTACCCTTATCAAAGAGCAGGATACTGGGAATACTCACAATATTATACTCTGCAGCCAGCTCACCGGCCTCATCTACATTGATTTTAGCGACTTTCAGCTTATCGTCATATTCATCGGCCATCTGGGCTAATATGGGGCCAACCATTCTACAGGGCACGCACCATTGCGCCCAGAAATCAGCCAGAACAGGTACAGTTGATTCCAGTACCTCTTCCTTGAAATTATCAGTGGTTACCGTCACTTCAGCAGCCATATTTATCCTCCATTATTTCTGTTTTTTTAAGTCTTTTAAACGGAAATCATCAACCAGGCCCTTTACATAGCCTGTAATTTCCTGAAGGCACTTTTTATCATCATCATCAAGATCCAGGTTTGGGCCAAGCCGTTCAAGCACTTCCTCCAGATCATTCAGTAAAAAGGCAGATTGCAGTATATACTCCTGCTCTTCTCTGTCAACAGCCCGGTAGTCCCTGGGAAAGCCGTTAAGATGATATATATAGCGGGAGAGCCCTGCAGAAGCATGTGAGCTGTCTATATAGCCCAGGTAGCGGAGCTGGCTCTCCAGATTCATCATTACCATGGAATTCCTGGAATAGTTGGTATCGCGCAAAATAAAGGCCAGGGAAGGCCAGTACTTTCTCTCCAGAACACTCATTCCCCCCAGCAGGCGCCGCATCTCCTCACTGGCATCCCGGTGAAAACCAACCTCTTCATATTTAAGGATCATCTGCCGCTGCTCTTCAAGGATGCGGTCGGCAAAACTCTCCTTTTTCTCCTGCTGCGGTTCTGTGCGGCAGACTACACCATTGGCTACCTTTTCTTCCTCCCTGCGGATAAGTTCCTCTATTGCGCTAATCTCTGCTAAGAGAAAGCTGGAAACATCCACCCCCATATCAAGGGCCTCCAGATAGCGGTCCTCAAAGGCTAACTTAAGCCTCCTGGTCTTGAAATACTTGTAGATGTATAGATCGTAACGCTCCCGGATTTTTACCACGACCTTTGAGATCTCACCGGGCGTCAACTTTTGCATTGGCATA
Source organism: Spirochaetales bacterium (assembly GCA_011049745.1). Taxonomy (GTDB): domain Bacteria; phylum Spirochaetota; class Spirochaetia; order SZUA-6; family DRHE01; genus DRHE01. The sequence goes on from DRHE01000091.1 coordinate 6,423, forward strand.
TATAAATAATATCTTAAGAATTGTCCTGTATGTCAATGATAAGGTGCAGATCCTGCTGTAAGTCAAAATTAAGCTTGCAGAAAGCAAAATATAAAATTATTATAAAACTATATGGAGGATGTATGATTGAAGATCCTACAATTAATAGAATTAGATCAGCAAGACATATTATTTCGAAAGAATTTCAGCACAATCCTGAAAAGCTTATAAAATATTATATTCTGCTTCAACAGAAACATAAGAAACGATTAACTAAACCATCTGATTTGAAGACTGTAAAAAGTACTCACTAAAAGAGCTTTATTTTAATTGTCGAGGAGCAATATCGAGCCCAGCCTGTGAGTGGCATTCTGCCAGGCAAAAACATATTCCTGCCTGTTACTCTCTTCCAGAAGGATCGCCAGCAGGAAGCTTGAGTCGATATATAGGATTGCGCTCAACTCCTATCGCTCCTGCTTTGCGAATATGCGCTCTTCCAATCGACCTGGGTGCCAGCCATCGTATGACCCTTTAAGATCAGGGCAATGTTGCTGCCTGGGTATTTGGCAGAGATAATGCTGCCTTGCAGGGCTTCGGATTCAAGATAGGCAGCAAACTTGCCTTCCGTTGAAGCCTGGCTTTATTTTCGAATTTCAGCAATAATCCTGTTATTCCACCTACATTTACAGAAAGTTGATACCGGCTTAGGGGCCTGCTGAAATTCTAATCAAATATTTTTTAGCAATGGCCTTTAAGACATTGTCAGTTGTTAATAACAAACCATTATTGCGCCTGGCGAGTAATAGATAAAGCATGTCATATACGGAGTGTTTTGCTGAACAAGCTAATGAGAATGCCTCCCTGTATAGCTCCTGCGATCCGACAAATTCATCTATCAAGGCAATAGCCCGGAACCGTATGAATCTTGCCACCCACGGAAGTAAAATGTATTCTAAGGATTTAGCTCGAACTCCAGCGCTTTATAAGAAGCAGCATCGTTGCCTATGTTTACCTGGTAAAGATTATCATCAGGGTCCACGGTTATAACATGAATGTTTTCCCCGCTACCCGCTCTATCGCCAATTGGCCCGGTCTCATATACCGGAATTGTCTGATAGAGGGTATCGCTTACCCAGGAATGGCCGTGGCCCACAAAAATAGCCTTTATTTTATCTTTATAGGTCTGAGCGCTCAGATAAAAGGCGTCGCCCCCCTCAACCAGGAAGGAGCTGAAACTGGCCCAGGTATAGATCTTGTTGTCCGTAAAAAGAGGATGATGAAAAAATAAGAGAACCGGCTCAGTTTTTTTCATCTCTTCTTCCAACCACTCTATCTGCAGGTAATCAAAAGAACCGGTGCAGAAGGCTTCATTTATACGACCGGAGCAAACCGCACTTCTTGCGGCGCCCCGATTGCTGTTCAGCACAATAAACCTAACTCCCTCGTGAACAAATGAGTAGTAGGGCTCTATTCCCAGCACCTTTTTCCAGACTGCTTCAATATTGAGAATATTATCGGTCATGATTCCTTCCCAGATATCCGGGTCATAACCCTTCTGATAATCATGGTTGCCCAGCGCCACGTAGTAAGGAATATTCAAACCGTCCATAATTGATTTAAATTCTTCGGCCGGGTTTTCCTGCCCCACAAGGTAATCTGCGGCATCATCCGAGAACAGGCATCCCACAAGGTCGCCGGTTACCAGAACAAAATCCGCATGGGGATACTGCAGGTTAATTCTGGTGACGGCACTTTCTAAATTATCGATATTGAGTTGGTTGTTGTAATCAGGATTATCCGGATAACCCGGCAGGCGCACATGCGTATCCGAAATAATAAGGAAGGAAAAAGAGCGGTTTGGAGCACTGATTGAACAGCTTGTGAGGACGAGCAGAAGCAGAATCCCGCTCCAGCGGCAAACACCCTGTTTTACCTTCAATTACGGCTCACCTACGGCTCACCCGGCAAACAGGTCAATAATGGTATTTGCATCGTAAACTGTGCCGTCCACCGTAACCGTGCCCGTTGCTGATGTAGGCGGGTTGCCGAAAAGAATCCAGGTATGAACATCATTGAAGGTTATCTCGGAAATTTGCCCCTCGGTAAAAGAGAGGGTTCCGTTAAGAGCAATTTCGATTAAGGTACTCTTATGGGTCGGATTTGTGATCACCATGGTCAGCACGCCGGTGATGGTATAGCCCGTATAGCCGTCACTGTAATCGTCAAAGGTGGCTACCACTGTTTTTGTAGGA
>DRHE01000092.1 GCA_011049745.1 Spirochaetales bacterium
CCCCTGGAGTAGCCTGTAAACTTTCCATAGTCAATTGCAGTTAGGACCTCATCTTCGGATATATCTTTTATGAACCTGCAGACCCTGCTGACCATCCGTGAGTACCTGCTTGAAAACAGTCCAGTGTCGCTCGGTCGGCCGAATGACTCTCGTACAGGGCTGATCCAACCAGCTCTGTACACGATCAAGTGCTTGTTCGAGATAGAGCGGGTACTCGAAGACCCTTGGATTAGTCCCTATACGAATAAATGCGGACAGAACCGTCCAGCACAGGCAGACAACTCCAGTTCCGGATAGCTGGTCATCCCACCATGCATGCGCTTGCTGGTGACGGGAGTGAAGAGAGTCTTCCGCGTACAATAGAATATTGGCATCGACGAGAATCAACGGGAATCCTCGCCTTCAATCTGGGCCAGCAGTTCCTGGATATTATCTATATTGCGGCCTTGCCGGAGGCTCATTTTGTGAGGTTTCGTTTTGTAGCGACGCTGCTTCGCTGGTTGTTCCACCTGGTCCAGGCCAGCACGAAGAGCTTCGTTGACAATCGTCTTAAATGGTTTGCTCAATTTGGCTGCAACGGCCCGTGCCCGTTCCATCACATCATCATCTATTGTTAGTGTCGTTCTCATATTGGCATCATAGCATCTTTTGAAATGATGTCAAGACATCATTTCGTGTTTTGAGGCTAACGCCCGCGAATCTGCCGTACTCAGAACTGTGGCAAACTCAAGGAAGTCTATCTAAATAGAGCTTTCGCCGGCCTGAACCCCATAGCAGCTCTATGGACTGCGATTCCCTTATTGACTAAAATAGCAGAGGAATGAAAATGAGATATAAGCTGGAGAGAGCTGTTGCGATTAGAGCAGCAATTAAAGCCACAGCCCTGTGCAGAGATGTTCAGGCGGGAATTAAATCGGCTGAAAGAATTACAAAAGCCGACAGCTCTCCCGTAACTGTGGCTGATTTCGGGTCGCAGGCTATTGTCAATCTGGAAATAAAAGAAGCCTTCCCCGATGATCAGATAATGGCGGAGGAAGATTCATCCGCACTCAGATCATCTGAAAGACTTAGATTCGAGGTGGTCAGCAGGGTCTGCAGGTTCATAAAAGATATATCCGAAGATGAGGTCCTAACTGCAATTGACTATGGAAAGTTTACAGGCTGCTCCAGGGGAAGATACTGGGCGGTAGACCCGATAGATGGAACCAAAGGCTTTTTAAGAGGTGAGCAATATGCCGTTGCCATTGGTTTAATCGAAAACGGAAAAGTTGTGGTCGGTGTGCTGGGATGTCCAAACCTGGCCCTGGACTTTATGGATGAGTCTTCGGAAAAGGGCTCTCTGCTGGTAGCCGTACAGGACCAGGGAGCATATATGCGGGCGTACACCAGCGAAAGAGAAAGGGAGATCCGTGTCTCACGAGTAAAGGACCCCGCAAAGGCAAGGTTTACAGAATCCTATGAATCAGCGCACTCATCACACCATAGATCAGCCCGGATAGCTGAGCTCCTGGCCATTAAAAAGGCTCCTTTGAGAATGGACAGTCAATGCAAATATGCGGTTGTTGCCAGGGGAGAGGTCACTATTTATCTGCGGCTCTCGGTAAGAGCGGATTATCAGGAAAAAGTCTGGGATCATGCTGCGGGATCGATTATCGTACAGGAAGCGGGGGGAATGATTACCGATAGCAACGGCCGGGCCCTGGACTTTTCAGCCGGAAGACAATTATCAAACAACCAGAGTATTATTGCTACTAATGGAGCAATCCATGAAGCAGTGCTGGCCGCTTTAATAAAAACGGCCGCCTCAGGATAAGTATCCTGAGGATAAGTCTCCTGCCATGTTACTCGCCGCTGTATAACCTCCGGGTATTGGCTGCCAATGCCCCGATTAGCTCTTCTTGAGAGATTTCTTTCAGTTCAGAGATGGCCTTAACTGCAATGGGAATATTTGCCGGTTCATTCCTCTGCTTAAGGCTCGGTCCCAATACCGGACTGTCTGATTCCACCGGGATACAAGCCGGCAGCAGGCTTGAGTATGGAAAACTCTTCGGCCAGCATAAGATTCTTTCGGGCGTCCTTCAGGGTAGTGCTCACCCCGATTATTGCTGAGACCCCTGCCATTTGCGCCCGCCTGATAATTTCAGCGCGGTCTTTATCGAAGATTGGATCGGCTAAATGAGCATGTGTATCAGTAATCCCTAAATATACCATTTCAGCAAGGATCCTGTTAATCCCCGGATAGAATATCCTTTACCCTGCCTACATCTCCGCTTTCAAGGCGGACTTTGATCCCGTGCGGATGAGCCGGTGAGTTTGTAAGAATATCCTTAACCACACCCTCAGTCAGTTTTCCTGATCTCTGATCCTTTTTCAATACAATAGAAACCCGAATACCGGATTTAATATTTGCTCGTTTTATTCCAGCCATAATCGCATCTCCTTATTTCAATATTGTCACCAGCATATAGTTCTTCAATTGCAAAGTAAGCTGTTTTCCCCTATTATTTTTCTCATGAAAAACAATATTAATATAGGGGTTTTAGGGTTGGGCAGGATGGGACAGGTCCACTGCCGGCAGATTACGGCAACCCCCGGACTTTCTCTGTCAGCAGCCATCTTCCAGGCTGCCCGGCTCATGGATGCGGTAAGAGAATCAGACAGCAGGGGTCAATCCATCGATTTAACTGTTGACTGGTTAACTTCCACCCCGGTAAACTGAAAATATTATTTCATTTCTTAATAATAAATGAAATTAATCTTTACTTTACAACTTTTCTGTGTTACAATTGCTGCTAAAATATAATGGGGAGGTCTTATGTTTCTCCGCAGATCAATTCTTATTTCAGCTATCATCTTTCTGACTGCAGCTCTTTTATTTGCCGGGGGCAGTAAAGAGGAAGTTAAAACTATTGAAGAATGGGAAGAACTGGCCCAACTCGGCGCCCACAGGCCCGCACAGGATAACTGGCAGGCTATTGAAGCGGCGGCAAAAGAGGAGGCCTGGGTGGTGGTATATTCACTCTCCTCCAGAGTCTTTGAGTTTGGTCGTACCTTCGATAAGAAATACGGTATTCGTGTAGAGGCTCACGACATTACCACCCCGGAGCTTAGAGAAAAACTCAGGCTGGAGCAGCAGTCAGGGGTCTATAATTGTGATGTTGTGCTTATCGATGACATTCCCACCTTTTACAAAGAATTCCTGGAGACGGGCATGGTATATAATTTCGTACCCACGGATCTTAAAGATAAGCTGATCGATGAGGCTAAAGAATCACCCCTCTTGATCCATCACTACGGCATGCGGGTGATCATGTATAATACCAATGCCTTTGATGAACAGCCCATCGACTCCTGGTGGGATGTGACCCGGCCGGAATGGAAGAGTAAAGTGCTTATGAAAGACCCAATGCGTTCCGGGGCCGAGTTCAATATGTTTGCCTCTTTTGTTCAGCATGCCGACGAGATGGCCCAGTCCTACCTGGAAGAGTTCGGTGAGGAAATTGTGCTTCATGGAACCGAAAATGCCGGCTATGAATTCCTGAAAAGATTGATGGATAACGGTTTGATCCTGATGGCCGACTCAGGGACCGTGGTCCGTGCTGTCGGC
>DRHE01000093.1 GCA_011049745.1 Spirochaetales bacterium
CTGGGATATCCCAGCTCCAAAAAATCCTTCTACTCGGTCAACCACGGAGCCGGCAGGAGGTTAAGCCGCAGTAAAGCTGCCGGTAAAAAAGGCAGACCAGGCTTGATCAGCGATAAAGCCTTTAAAGATTCCATGCAGGGCATTCACCTGATTACCAAAGACCAGCGCCGCATTAAGGAAGAGGCCCCGGGTGCTTATAAGGATATTGACGAAGTTATAAATATTGTTGTTGCGGCAGGGCTCGCTCTGCCCGTTGCCAGGATGCGTCCCCTGGCCGTGCTCAAGGGATAAAATGAAGCGCGCGAGCATAGCGAGTGGAAAAAGCGGAGCGAGCACGGCGAGCAGCCTGAAAAAAGAAATCCCCTGGGATAATATTTTCACCAGACTATACGATCTTTTAAAACATAAGCCTCTGCCCGCTGTTTCCGAGGTAGCCCGAAAGAACCATGATCCATTCCGGGTGCTGGTTTCCACCATGATATCCCTGCGCACCAAGGATGAGGTAACCGCGGCTGCCTCTGCGCGGCTTTTATCCCACGCTCCGAACCCGGCGGCACTAAGCCGCTTGCGCCGGGAAGAAATTGCTTCTCTGATCTACCCGGCCGGCTTTTACCGCACCAAGGCTAAAAATCTAAAAGAGGCTGCGCGGCTTCTGCTTTCTCGCTTTGACTCCAGGGTGCCTGCTAACCTGGAAAACCTCCTCTCACTGCCCGGTGTGGGCAGAAAAACCGCCAACCTGGTATTGAATCTCGGTTTCAACATTGAGGGCATCTGCGTGGATACCCATGTGCATCGCATTGCCAACCGCCTCGGTTGGATCGACACAACTAACCCTGAAAAGAGTGAATATGCCCTGATGGAAATCCTTCCGCGCAAGTACTGGATAGCTATAAATGAGCTGCTGGTTCAATTCGGTCAGCAGCATTGCACCCCCCTTTCCCCCAGATGTTCCGCCTGCCCTGTTCACAGTTACTGTGTCAGAAGAAAGGTTACCAGCCGGCGATGATCCGGGCGATCTGGAACAACCAGGCAGAAGGGCAGATTCTCTCCATCTTCCGGGCCAGATCCAAGGCAAATCGCATCTGGTAGTAATCCCCCAGCTGCACTACTTCGAAGCAGCTTTCATCCGGTGCTTCCACCATAGGCTCGCCTTTAAAATCAGAAACAGTGTACGCTTTTTCCCCCACATGTGGATCGTGGACTTTGGTCAGGTCCGCGGTGATTTCAGAGTACTTGTACACTGTACCATCCCGGAACTCCCAAGTGTTATCATCGATTTTCTTCGGTTTTTCGAACTCCTGGTCTTTGGGTGGAGCCACTCCGGAAGCCATGGCGGAGATATTGATGATATCGAAACAGTCCATCTTTCTAAAAAAATCGATCCCGTCTTCCTTCCAGCTATGAACCACTTCATCTCTCCGCCCCTCCCACAGCGCCAGAAAGGAGCGGGCTTTTGCTCGGTAGAAGGTCTCATGGCCGATAACTCTGCTCACGGTGTCGAAATCGATTGCCCACTGCTCTATTCTGTGAAAACGACTATATAGCTATAGGAGTAATCAAAGCTCTGAACGAAATCAATATCAAGGTTCCGGATGACATCTCAGTAATTGGTTTTGACAATATCCCCCAGGCAACTATAATCTCTCCCGAATTAACAACCATCCATGTTTACAAGGATGAAATGGCAGCACTCGCGGTTCGGCGACTTGACGAGATAATAGAAAATAGTGATTTACCGAGCATTAAACTGATCATTGACACCAGACTCGTTGAGAGGAAATCTTGCCAAAAGGCAACCATGTCCAGCACCTTGATCGGATCGTCATGAAGAAGGGGCACCGCTTTTTGAAATCCGACCAGTTCACGGGCTTCTAGGTCCGACTTCTCCCTTGAGCGGCACTGTCCTCAAGGAAGTCCTGAAAGAACGGGTATTTCCGGTAACCGCCGGACCAATATTTTACGCGAAGGAATATATAGAATAAGGAAACGATCTTCAAGTACGAGGAAATATACGTATGCCCAAAACAGAATCCACAGATCAAAAAACTAATCGAACCTGCCTTACAAGAAGAAAAGAACTGGCTTGTCTTGCCAAACAATAATGAAGATGAATACAAGACGCTCAAGGTCATATTGCCGAAGACAAAGCTGCCCCTCATGATCGTCATCTTAAGAGATCGAAAGACGAAAGAAAACGTACGTTGTTTCACAGGCGGCACCACAGAGCTTGGTACCCAAGAACTTCTGAAGAAATATCGCTGCCGCATTACACCGATTTGTAATGATAGCGCAGTTGAGCGATCATTAGCTCATCCCCGGAAACCCGATAGACAATTCTATGCTCCTGTGTGATGCGCCTGCTCCAGTACCCTGAAAGATTATGTTTCAACGACTCGGGCTTGCCTAGGCCTGAAAAAGGATCGCGACTGATCTCTTTGATGAGCAGGTTGATCCTTTTTAGTATTCTCCTGTCATTGGCGATCCAGTACTGGTAGTCATTCCAGGCATCATCGGAAAATACGATTTTCATTCTACCAGCTTTTGTTCAATTCCTTTTCCACCCTCCAGCTGCGAGATCGAACGCAACAGGCGATCAGCATTGGCCGGAGATCGAAGAAGGTATGCTGTTTCTTCCATAGCTTCATAATCTTCCAAGGCAATCATAACTACCGCCCGATCGTTCTTCTTAGTTACGATGATGGGTTCATGATCATCGATAACCCGATCGATTGTTTTGGCAAGGTTCTGCCTGACAGTGGAATAGGTCAATGCTCTCATTTAATCCTCCTGTACATGATCCTGTACATAATAATAGAATCGTACTATTATGTCAACTGAAAACCACGGCGTTATTCTTCAGAGAGATAAAAGAGCCAGGAGGATTGGGGGGGTTACCAATGCAGCGTATCCCAAACGTTTCAGGGGAGCCGGAGTGGGCTTTCAAACCCGACTATTCCCGCAACTCCCAGAAGAGTTCGGAAGAGTAGAACTCGATCTTCACTGACTACGCGGTAGTTTCCCCAGGACAGAAACTAAGGTGAAAATCGCCGTTCTTACACGATTCTCTGGATTTCGGTGAAGATAAATTCAGCCTGCCGTTTTCTAGCATAGGGTTTGTAATGCACATGATCACTCAAGCATTGCGGGAAGCCGATGCCTATCGTAAAGGAGTGCAGGTCGATCACCGGGATCCCTTCCGCCTCCATGAGACTTGCCGCGGCTTCGTTGTAGCGAACAACATCCTGTGCATATCGTCTAAACACTGTTAACCGTGAATTGTGGATTTCGGTGTCTACCGGCGTTGAGCTCACCCAAACCAGGCGGAGTATTGGCAAGGACTTGAGAATAGTAATAATTTTGTACAGATTGATCGAATATTTGTGGAGAGCGACCTGGATTCGGTTGGACCTAGAGTCCGTTTGATATCATGAAGTCCGCAGTTGAAAAGCAGTAAACCAGGCCGGAAGGATTGATCCAAGCCCTGAGCGATTTCCTGGACTCGAGACGATGACCCGCAATTTGGGCCTACCGCTGATTCGGGGTCCTTTTCTTTCGTTTCTGCAGCGTAATGGGTGCAGGTGAGTACTTCAGTCCGGGCTAGGTCCTTTAGATAGGGTGTGTACTGAAGCGAAATGCTATCTCCTATTACAAATAAAGCCCGTTCAATATTATAATTCCTTACAACATAAGAAATTACAAAGGCACATTTAGAAAAGTAACCCAAAATTTGCCGAAAATACGGGTTTTCAGCGCTTTTCCGCCTAAAAATGTCAAAGAGTAACCCAAATTACATAGCTCAAAATGGCCAAAGTAACCCACGTTTTATGCATTGGATTTCAAAGTAAAAAAATATGGCTCTTTGGGAATAATTTAGGAAAACCACTAGACACAATAAAATAACCTGATATAATTCAACAATGAACTCTGTAGAAAAATTAATAGGGCTTCCTGAATATAAAGTACTTCGTATTAACACCAGATATAAACAAAAAGTAATTATCGACATCGAAACTAAAACGGAAAAGTTGGAGTGCCCTAAGTGCAAACAATTCACATCTAGTATTGACCATAGATATCAACACAGCGTTCGTGATAATTCCATCTCTGGAAAAGAAGCATATCTTCAAATTCACAAGAAGGTATTTTATTGCAATCAATGCGACTATTCTTTTACAGAAAAACTTGAGTCAGTTTATCCGAGGCACATTTATACAAATAGATATGAACAGAAGATATTTGAGAATTGCCTTGAAAACACAATCATGAATATTAGTAGATCTGAAAATCTTCCTTATGATTGTGTCAGAGGAATCTACACACGTATCGCTGACATCTGCATTGAGCATCTGATGACCTTCAAAGAGGAGATCGAAATACTGGGTATAGATGAAATATCAATTCGAAAAGGACACAAGAACTTCCAGGCTGTGATTTCCAATATCGGTGGTGGCTATGTTATCGATATGTTACCGGATAGGAAGAAGAGTACGGTGCTGAAATACCTGCAAAACCTGCCTAAAAAGGCTAAACAGCGCATAGTTTTTGTCTCTATAGATATGTGGGAAGGATATTTCACTGCTACGCAGGAGGCATTACCTAATACAACAATAGTGATTGACCGCTTCCATGTTATGAAGAATTTGAATGCTGCAATAACAAGTTGCCGCAGAGAAATTCAAAGGAATCTTCCTAAGGAGCTTCGTGACAAATATAAAGGCTACCGTTGGGTTTTGGTCAAGAATGCACACCTCACAGGAGGCCGATTTCCTAAAATATTTCTAGCAGATCGACAAGCGTGCCATCAGAAAAACCCTGTCACAGCATAGATCCACCGGCCCAATCGGCTATACAACTTCTCTTGTGCTGGCTCGCATTCTTAAAGTCAAAGAACGCATCTCCTCTGATCGCGAATTGAGCGAGAAGTTGGCTAAGATCCAGATCTATCGTGAAGCAATCGGCATCAAGCGCAACAGAGTCCCTGCACATAACACGTTCAATACGCTCCGCAGTCGGTTGGGACCGGAAGGCTTCGTTCAAATCCATCAACATTTTGTCTTTCAAGCATTCAGTTCAGGCCTGCTCACTCCGCCAATACCAGATCTGTTAAATGTTGTTAAAGTCAAAATCATACTCGTAGGAGACTCGACCTTCCTAAAGGCCGTGGCTTGTGCCAAAGGGCAAAAGGATGAGGAGGGTAACTGGATATTTACCGACGATAGCATCGCTTTTGGAAAGCCCCACCACAAGCACAAATATCCTGTCGGCCATCGTTCTCATACGTTAATAGCCGTTAGTGGGATTCCCGTAATTAGTCTCATAGCACCTGCCAACGAGAGCGATCAGACTCATATCTTACCGCTATTAAAGACGTTACGGGCTCGTTATCCTGATTTGCCCTTTGTTTGTGTAATCCTTGATGCCGTTGTTACGATGCAGAGGATCTGCATCGAGACATCTACATCGAGCAGGAGATTATACCCATCATCATTCGCAAACCCTCTATGAAGTGGGGGCCGAAGCTGGGTGAAACCGGCACACCTCTCTGTCCGTTTGGATATCCGACTCGTAGAAAGGGAATCGAATATAAGCAGGGCCGGACTAAGTTTTCATGTTACCGCACTTGCATTGACGATCCCCAGAAGCTTATCTTCACCTGTGATCATTTGCGATCTAAAAGCCGCTTTGGCTGGATGACTCATACATACTTCAAAGATGATTTCCGTCGGAAGGGCCCAGCAGTTCCGGGCTCAAGACTGTATGAACGTCTTAAAATACTCCGCACCGGAATTGAACGGTACTATGGACTGACCAAAGAGAACCGCTATCACATGGAGCACAATAACACTTACATGGGCCATGACAACGTGCTCATTCATATCATCGTATCCTGGCGGAAATGCAGGTTATTGTGAATGAAAATCCTCTTTCTGCGGGCCGGCTTGTCCCATACAATAGAATAAATTTGGAAACTATAAGAAAAATCTTGGATCGAGGAAAAAATGATGCATTCAGCCGTCTTGGTATAGTCAATAATGAAGAATCTGTTTTTATTAGAAAATAGCCGCCTGGTCCCGGAATAAACCGGTATAAAATAAGACAATTCATGGAAAAACCATGAATGCTCGCGCGCTTGTTTATTGCCAATAATTGATAGGATATTCTATAATTCAAAAAGGGCAAAAACAAGTGAGAGAAAGACAATTTCACTCAAGTTGAGAGAGGGTCGGTCAAGCCCGGGAGGCCATTTCCCCCTGCGGGGATCTTCGACCTAAGGATTTTTTCCACCTCATCAGAATCTGTAATGACAGCTATTGTCTTCATGGGAGATGCACATTTTAGGCAGACTATAATCGTGTATCACGCCTGCGGTTCAGCATCCGCATGATGCTCTTTATTATAACCAGAATGAGTACGGCGAGTCCACAAAAAAGAGGAAAACAGTCGCCCCATCGTGTGTAGACGGTCAGCCGTTTCTCAGGGAGCGGCACCCGGGAGACTGTATAACCTGCCTTATATTGCTCAGGAGAACCAGGGTGGATGCGCCCTCTTCATCGGTAAGACCGGCTGAAACAACAGGAAAGAATACCAGGCTGGGTTATTGTGATACTATTGGCGAATTTATTCTCTTGCACACCGATGGTCTAATCAGTACACTAATTAGAAAAAGGTAGTTATGGAGGAAGTTCGATGGCTGGGCTTGAAGCATTACAATCTGTTCAATATGTGACCGTGAAAGGAAAACGGTTTGCCATACTCAGCGCCAATGATTGGGAAGCACTCATCGAATGGTTGGAAACGCTTGAGGATATTCAGGTTGCAAAAAAAGGCTTCTGAAGCTCTTAAGACAGCTCGTGGTAACCGGGCGAGAGCAGGTTGGCTCAAGTGGGACGACATTAAGGACGAATTGGATTGACACCTTACACAGTCTACATCACTCCATCTGCCTGGAAAGAAATAAAGAACCTGCCTGGTAAAATACGTCAACGTGTAAAGCGCGTGATTGATGCTTTCAACGTTAATCCTCATCCGGCTAAAAGTAAAGCGTTGGATAAATCTGACTTGCCCGGCTTTTATGCCGAGCTGTGGCGTGTACGGCTTGATAAATGGCGCATTATATACGCTATAAATAAAGCCGATAACAC
>DRHE01000094.1 GCA_011049745.1 Spirochaetales bacterium
GTATTGAAGAGATTAACCAGGTGGCCTGGGAGGGGGAGGTTGCCTATCACGGGACTCCGAGCGGGGTGGACAATACCGCATCCTGCTACGGTGGATTGATCCTTTTTCAACTGCAGGGAGATAAGAAGATAGTCGATCAGATTGCGGTCAGGGAGCCCATCAGGGTGGTGCTGGGCAACAGCGGCGTATCTGCCAATACTGCAGCACTGGATGGACTGGTGGAGGAGTTGAATGAAAAGGATCCGGAGTTGCACGCTTCCCGGCTTAAGCATATCAGCGAACAGGTCTTTGAGACAAAAGCCGCTCTCCTGGCCAATGACCTGGAAAAAGTGGGCAGCATTATTACCGAGAACCACAAGGTGCTTATCGACATGGGGCTCTCACATGAAAAGCTGATCTATCTCTGTGACCTGGCCCGGAAAGAGGGAGCTTTGGGTGCGAAACTCACCGGCGGCGGCATGGGCGGATTCATGTTGGCCCTGACCCCGGATGCGGAACTGCAGAACAGCGTGGCCGCAGCCATTGAGAGTGAGGGCTTTTATGTTATCAAGGCGCAGATTGGTGGTTAATTGGTTTTTACATTAGTGTGCTATTATGAACTTTTATTACGTTTATTATGTTTTTTGAGTTGCGTTTCTGATCATTACTTAATATAATTAGCCAAATTAATGGATAACGGAGGAAAAATATGAAAAAGGTTTACATGATCGCTTTGGTTCTTCTGGTGGCGCTGGCAGGAATTGCCTTCGCCGGCGGAGCTAAAGAAGAGCCCAAGGTCTTGCGGCTTATTACCTGGTCAGGTTATGCGCCCGCGGAGCTTGTAGAAAAGTTCAAGGAAGAGACAGGCATAACGGTTGAGGTTATTCTCAGCAATAATGAAGAGATGATCTCCAAGCTCCGAGCCACCAGGGGCGGCGGCTTTGATCTTGCCCAGCCCTCACAGGATAGAATATCTTCAGTGGCAAAGCAGTATGGTATCTACCAGCCTATTGATTATTCAAAGGTCAATACTGACCAGCTTGATCCTTCTTTGGTGGCAGCGGTTAAGAAGAATACCATGGTTGACGGCAAACCCTATGCAGTGCCCCACGTGTATGGCACTTCGGGTCTCGTTGTAAACAAGGAAAAAGCCCCGGATATTAAAGATTACAAAGATCTTTTCGATACCAAGTATACGGGAAGGGTTTCCTACAGGATGAAAAGGCCCACTCTCCTTGCCATGGGATTTTCATTTGGCTATGATCCCTTTTCTCTCTATGATGATAAAGTGGCCTACCAGAAGTTTCTCGATGAAATAGCAGAAAAGCTTATTGCTGCCAAACCGGTTGTCAGGAATTACTGGGACAATGGCGACCAGCTACTTGAATCACTGAGATCAGGAGAACTCTGGGCAGCCATGGCCTGGGAACAGGCAGGCTGGAAACTCTATGAAGAGAATCCCAATATTGACTATATTGCGCCGACCAGCGGCGCTATGGCCTGGGTTGATACCTTTGCCATTCCCGCCAAATCGGAGAATGTTGAAGGCGCATACAAGTGGATCAATTTCATACTGCGGCCTGAGAATGCGGCAATTTTCACCAATGCAGAAAAGTATGGCACAGCTTCAAAAGATGCCGGTAAATTCCTCGATGCAAATATTGCCGCCAATTTCAAGAGGGGCCTTCCTCCTGAAGCTTTAGCAAATACCAACTGGTATCCTACCGTTCCCCCGGGGCTGGAGGAAATGGAAGGCAAAGTGATGGACAAAATCAAGGCTGCCAAATAAGCTTTAAAATAGACCGGCAGTAGAAATACTGCCGGTTTTTCTTTAATGCGCCCGGCAGGGCGAAGCTACCGGCGTGGGGGTGCTTTAAAATGCAGATTGCCTTATCGGTCAAAAATATTTCCAAGAAATTTGCCGACTTCTCGGCTGTCAATGATGTGACCTTTGATGTGGAAGATGGTAAATTCTTTTCCATCCTAGGACCTTCAGGCTGTGGTAAAACAACACTCTTAAGAATGATAGCCGGATTTTATGAGCCTTCCGGCGGCACAGTCGAAATCCGGGGAAAAGACATGGCCGGGGTTGAGCCGAATAAGAGGCCGGTTAACCTGGTGTTTCAGCATCTTGCTCTCTTTCCTATGATGGATGTTTTTGAGAACATTGCTTTCGGCCTAAGGAGAAGGGGCGAGAAGGGCAAGGCTCTGGAGAAAAAGGTTGAATCAATGCTGGCAAGGGTCGATCTTTCAGAATTCGGAAAGAAAAAGATAAATCAGATTTCCGGTGGCCAGAAACAGCGGGTAGCTATTGCCAGATGCCTGGTGCTTGAACCAACAGTACTGCTGCTGGATGAACCCCTGGGAGCTCTGGACTTCAAGCTCAGGGAACAGATGAAGGTTGAGCTTAAAAAACTCCAGGCGCAGGTAGGGACCACTTTTGTATATATTACCCATGATCAATCAGAGGCTCTGGTAATGAGTGATTTTGTGGCGGTTATGAAAGCCGGACATTTTGAACAGCTCGATACACCCCAGAACCTCTATAATAACCCCTCCTCTGCTTTTGTGGCCCAGTTTGTCGGAGACAATAATAAATTTGTTGTCAAGCTCAAGAAAGATGAGAGCGGGAATTTTTTTGCCGGAACAGATGACGGCTATGAATTTACCTTAGCCAAGCAATACGATCTTGAGAGAGATAATCTATTTCAAATGTATGTCAGACCGGAGGCAATAATTATCAACCCGGCGGAAACCAGGAAAAATCTAAATGTATTAAATGTTGAAGTCAAGGCCTTGCTTTTTGACGGTGGTAACTCCAGGATCCTGGTGGTGCCGGAGAATTCCGGCAGAGAGTTGATTGTTTCATTACCGCAAAACCGGCAGTATGATAATATCAAGGCCAAAGATAGAATTAAAATAGGCTGGGACCTGGGTGCGGCGGTATGTTTCAAAGGTACAGAGGGTGAGATATATGAATAGCTCCGGGAAATTCAGGATCAGATGGGGTTTTTTAGTATTTTTTATCCCGGTCTTTCTCTGGCTCTTTTTATTGATTGTCCTGCCTCATCTTGAACTTCTAAGGATGTCTTTTCTCGGCACCGATTATTACGGAGAATCCGGTGTCACCCTGGGAAACTACGGGGCTTTTTTCACGGAACCTATTTACTGGCTCACCTTTGTCAGGACAGCGTCATTTTCCATCCTGGTAACAGTTATTGTTCTGATCATTGCGCTGCCTGTTGCCTTCTATGTAACGAAAGTTGCCAGGCTTAAAGTCCAGGGATTCCTGATGGTTATGCTTTTAGTGCCATTCTGGGTAAGTGAACTCATCAGGGTCTATGGCTGGATGATACTTCTGCGTGAAAGCGGGGTCATAAATCATTTTCTTACCTGGCTGGGCATATTACAACAACCAATAGAGATGCTCTATAACGATATAACCATGATTATGGGACTGGTCTATACCACCATGCTCTTCATGATTATACCGATCATTGGTGTTATGGAGAGTCTCGATGATTCTCTTATTGAGGCGGCTCATGATCTGGGCGCGAAAAAGCTGGCAATATGGCGCAAGATCATCATTCCCTGGGCCATGCCGGGAATCATGTCCGGAAGCGTAATTGTATTCATGCTGGTTCTGGGAAGTTATCTGACGCCAAAGCTCATGGGGGGTAAGAATTCCCTCTGGTTCACGGAGCAGATCTATAACCAGATGATTATTTACTTCAACTGGAACCAGGGCGCGGCATTTGGCTTTTTGCTGCTGCTGCTCTCTTCATTGA
>DRHE01000095.1 GCA_011049745.1 Spirochaetales bacterium
CTTTCCAGGACATCAAGATCTCTCCGGATGGTTATCTCGGATACGCCGAGCAGGCTACTCAAGTCGGTTACCTTGACAACACCTCTTTCCTGAAGCAGGCGCTGAATTCGCTTCTGGCGATCAGCTGGAATAAAACCGGAAGAGAAAGAGGCTATCGGGCGGGCAGCAGCAAAACTTGTGGAGGCCGGCGACACCCTGCTGATAAACAGCGGCTCAACCACCAAACAGGTAATCCGCAGCCTTAAAATGAGTAATGTCAGGATTATTACCAGCAACCTGGGCGCGGTTATTGAAGCACAGGAGAGTGAAATGGAGCTGATCCTTATCGGCGGATTACTGCGCAGCCAGTCGAATTCGTTGGTGGGGAGTCTGGCCACCCTTTCACTGCAGCAGGTATATGGCAGTAAAGCATTTATCGGGGTTGACGGATTAAGTGTGAAATACGGGCTGACTACTCCCATACTGGAAGAAGCGGAAATAGCCCGTGAAATGATCAGGCGCACACCTGGTCCGGTTATTGTGGTTGCTGATCACAGTAAATTGAGTGTGGTCTCTAATTTTATGAGCGCGCCGATTGACCAGGTGGATATGCTGGTAACTGATCAGGGGCTGAGTAATGAGCTCCGGGAAGAGCTGGAAAAAATCGGTATAAAGGTTATAATCGCCGACCTTAATCCGCAGATATAAGATATATCTCACATCCTTTCTCTATTTTCCCCCATATAAATTCTTGACGGATCATATTTGATCGTCTATGATTACTTATTAAGGAGGAAACTGATGAAAAAGATTATTTTTATTCTGTTAAGTCTCTGTTTTTTGTTTTCTATTATCCTGATTGCGCCCGCAATCGGGCAGAAAGAAGTGGCAGAGGGTTTGAGTCCGGAGACAGTAGCCTGGCTTAAATCCGCAGCTCTTGGGGATTATGCTTCTGAAACCTTTGATGAAGCTGCTCTCTACGAAGCAGCCAAGACGGAGGGAGAGGTAAGTGTCTACTCCTACTCATCGAGGGTCTTCAAATTCGGGCCCACCTTTGAGGAAAAATATCCCGGTATCAAGGTAAAGGGCTTTGATATTGATTCTCCGGAAATGGTGACTAAGGTTTTAGCTGAACAGAACGCTAAAAACTATATGGCTGATGTTATTTTTATAAAGGATCCCTCAGTGGTAGTTCATGAGCTTCTCTCCAGGGGCCTGGTTTTCAATTATGTGCCGCCGGATTTAAAGGGATTAATTCAGAAAGATTACCGGGAGCCGCTGCTGGTTCATCATACAAGTGTCGATGCCCTTATCTATAATAATGAAAAGTTGAGCGCGCCTCCGATTGATTCGCTCTGGGATCTAACCAAGGATGAATGGAGGAGCCGCTTTCTATTCCCCGATCCACAGAAGATGTCCGAATTTGTTGAGGTTCTGGCTGCAATAATTGAGAATTCAGCGGGAATGGCTGCGGATTATAAGAGGGTATTCGGCAAGGATATCGTTTTAAGCCCGGGGGTGGAAAATGCCGGGTATGAATGGATCTTGAGAACTCTGAATAATGACTTAGTGATCATGGCCTCTACAAATGATGTATCCAATGCGATCGGTCTGTCCGATCAGGCAAATCCGCCGGTAGGGATGACTGCCTTTTCACGGTTAAGGGATAAAGGTAAAAATCCGAATCTGAAATTTGACGTTATGTATAACATAAAGCCGGTTATCGGGGTAGGAACCAAAGTGGTCATTTGTATCGCCAATCAGGCCAAACATCCGAATGCAGCCAAACTCATGATTCACTGGATGATGGGGGATGAAAAAGGCGGTAACGGCTATGCCCCATATTATGTGCTGGGCAACTTTACAGTACGTAATGATGTCACGCCTGTAAAAGGCTCCAGGAGCATGGAGGATCTTAACCTCTGGTTCGCGGACCCCGAGTTTGTCTGGGATGAAGGGCAGAAAATATTGGAATTCTGGGTTGCCAACCTGAAGTAATAAATAGCAACTCCTGGGACTTCATACTCTGAAGAGATAAACCATTTTGGGGTAAATCAGCTATTCTAATAACAGGAGGAGGGATAGATCTCTCCTCCTGTTTACAATATTAAGAGAGCCAGGGAATAAGTGGTGCAGGGAGAAAAAGAAGATATCAGGATAAAGTTCAGCAGATTAAGGAATTATATCCGTCAGCCGCACATTATTATATCGCTGGTGCTCCTCCTGCTCCTGCTCTTTATTGTCTTGATACCCTTTATAAAGATGGTGAAGGATTCCTTTATCTGGCACTTTGGCGATACCCGGCTCTCGCGAAGCGCCCGTCCCGGGAGCTTCACTATTTTTCACTGGCGGAGAATACTTGCTTCTCAAATAACGCGTAATGTTCTGCTCCGGCCGCTGTTAAATTCACTTTCCACCGCGCTTGGAGTATCTTTTTTCGCTTTGATCATCGGCGCTCTCTTGGCCTGGCTATTAACCAGGACGGATCTTCCCTTTCGGCGGCTGCTGGCAACCCTGGCTGTACTGCCCTATGTCATTCCCTCCTATATCCATGCGTTGGCCTGGCTTACTCTTTTCAAGAATGACCGCATTGGCGGAGCTGTCGGGATTTTTCAATATTTCTTTAATTTAAGCCCTCCCAACTGGCTTTCCTACGGCTATTTCCCCATTGTATTGACCCTCTCCATACATTACTTTCCCTATACATTTCTGCTGTTATCGGCTTCTCTTTCCAGCATTGACTCCCGTCTTGAGGAATCGGGAGAGATACTGGGTGCCACACGATCATATATATTACGCAGGATTACCTTCCCCCTGGTTATTCCGGCCCTTTTGTCCAGTTTTATTCTCACCTTTTCTAGGGCTCTGGGTATATTCGGCACCCCTTACTTTCTGGGTTCACCGGTAAGATTTTTTACTCTTTCCACCCAGATATATTCCAGTATAACCAATCGAATACCTGCGGCAGGTTATATACTGGCGCTCATGCTGGTCGCTATCTCTTCTACAGTGATTTATATAAACCAGAGAATTATTGGCCGCCGGAAAGGTTTTGTGACGATTGCCGGCAAGGGATTCAGGGCGTCTTTAACCCCTTTAGGCAGATTGAAGTATCCCGCCCTGTTTCTGGTGGTAGCACTGCTTATAATTTCAGTACTGTTGCCCCTTGTTCTGCTTGTCTGGCAGACCCTTACCCTTTATCCCGGTGATTATTCTCTTGATAATCTCTCCCTTCTCTTCTGGATTGGCAGGGGGAATACGGAGTTTGCCGAAGGCGAGGCCGGGATATTGAGGAATCCGGCTATTATAAAGGCTGCCTGGAACTCTATTAAGCTGGCATTAACAGCGGCAGTACTCTCCGGTTTCATAGGGATTTTTATTGGATATGCAGTGGTTAAAGGCAGGAATACAAAGCTGGCCAATAGCGTGGAACAGATATTTTTTCTTCCCTATCTTGTTCCCGGTATTGCGTTCGGCGCCCTGTACCTTTCACTTTTTACCCACCGCATCGGACCCATACCGGCGCTCTATGGAACTTTCTTTTTAGTGGCTCTGGTCTGTATTGCCAAGAATCTTCCCTTTACCGGCAGGGCGGGTATAACCGCGATGCTGCAGATTGGCAACGAGCTGGAAGAGGCCTCAGAGATAGCCGGTGCCCGCTGGTCTACACGCTTTCGCAGGATCATCCTGCCCCTATCCATACGCGGGGCGCTGGCGGGCTTTATATTAGTCTTTATAACTGTAATGAGGGAACTTTCCCTGATTATACTACTGGTAACTCCTAAAACCAGGACCCTGACCACAATGACCTTCCGTTATCAGGAGCAGGGTTACACTCAGTTTTCCAGTGCAATAAGTGTTTTAATAGTACTGATTGTGGTGGTCGGAGAGCTGATTTCCAGGAAAATGGGCAAGAAGAGTATTATTTAAATATGC
Source organism: Spirochaetales bacterium (assembly GCA_011049745.1). GTDB lineage: Bacteria > Spirochaetota > Spirochaetia > SZUA-6 > DRHE01 > DRHE01. The sequence goes on from DRHE01000095.1 coordinate 3,916, forward strand.
TGTTTAAAGAGAGGATTTTGCATGGCGGTTGTTGAAGTCAGAAATCTGACCAAGGTCTTTGGCGAAGTTTTAGCTGTTGATGGCATTTCCTTTGCAGTGGAGGAATCGAACTTTCTTATACTGCTGGGGCCATCCGGCTGTGGTAAGACAACTATTTTAAGAATGATCGCCGGACTGGAAATTCCTACTTCAGGGGAAATCTATATAAAGGATCGTCTTGTTTTTTCCAGCAAAAAGGGAATATTCGTGCCGGCCCGGAAAAGGGGGGTCGGTCTTGTATTCCAGAGTTATGCCCTATGGCCCCACATGACGGTTTTTGAGAATATCGCCTTTGGTCTGAAGGTAAAACGTCTTAAACCTTCGGATATAAAGGAAAAGGTAGAAAAGGTGCTCGATTTTATGAAGCTTGAGGGAATGACCAACAGATATCCTCAAGAGATGAGCGGCGGGCAGCAGCAGCGGGTGGCTTTAGCCAGGATGCTGGTAAGCGCGCCTGATATTTTCCTGATGGATGAACCGCTGTCCAATCTCGATGCCAAGCTGCGTCTGGAAATGAGGGCTGATATCAAGAACCTTCACCGGGAGACCGGGGCAACTACAGTATATGTCACCCATGACCAGGTTGAGGGGATGACCATGGCCAGTGAGATAGCGGTTCTCAATCATGGCATTATTGAACAGTTGGAACAGCCAAAAAAGGTTTATCATCTGCCCTCCTCCCTCTTTGTAGCCGACTTTATCGGCAGCCCGACAATCAATAAAATAGAAGGAATTACGGCTCTTGCGGAAGAAGGTGAGGGAATTGTTGAGATCGAGTTCGAGAACATGTTGTTGGCCACCTCTTACAGGCAGATTTCTCCAGGCCGAAAGGTGATGGCGGCAATCAGACCTGAAAATATTTCTCTGGTTACGGCTCCCGGAAAGAATACTCTGCAGGTGCAGGTAAATACTGTTCTGCCTGCCGGAGCGGAGACTATTCTTCAGGTAAGTCACAGCAAACTGCAGTTCAATATTCTGCTGACCAGAGAAACCGATCTTGAGGTGGGGGAGAAGATAAATATTTACCTTCCACCTGAAAAAATCCTGATCTTTGACCGGGAGTCAGCGGAACTTCTTCCCAATATATCTTAAAGAGACCCAGTGTATCATCTAAAATTCAATGCGAAACCGCCCTTGAAAATAAAGCACTTTGCCAATATGCTGTTGCTTTAAGCTGGTATCGAGCATTGAGATATAAGCGCTGACATGGAAAAATATTATTTAAGCTATAGTGAAATACATAAAACCCTAAAAAAACTTGCCGGCCAAATTAAGGCCTCCGGCTTTGAGTTTGATGTAATTGTGGCAATCGGGACCGGGGGTTTTATCCCGGCCAGGATACTTAAGACCTTTTTAAATAAGCCGATACTCACCGTTGGTATTACCTATTACGATTCCAATAACCAGCCCATGGAAGCGCCCAGGAAGGTGCAGTGGATAGATGAGGTGGAGAAACGCCTTACCGGAAAGAAAATACTGCTGGTTGATGAGGTTGATGATTCCCGGGTCACCCTGGAATACTGTCTCAGGGAACTGCTCTCCTATAATCCTGAAAAGATAGGTGTTGCTGTTCTGCACAACAAACGTAAAGAAAAGAGGGGCACACTGCCTGAGCAGGTGGAACACTATTTTGTGGGCAGAGAGCTGGCCGACAGATGGATATGTTATCCCTGGGATGCCGAAGATATCGATCTCCACGAGAGCATGGTTTAGATTCTGCGATAAAGGATTACCACCACTATAATTTTATGATATTAAAACTGGAGGAGATTTTTTAGTGAGTGATAAAATCATTTCTAAAGTTTACGCCAGAGAAATTATCGACTGCCGGGGATGGCCCACCGTGCAGGCCGATGTGTGGGTCAATGGTCAATTAATGGGCCGCGCCGACGTACCGGCAGGCAGGTCCACCGGCAGCAAAGAGGCCCATGTGTTGATTGACGGCGATAAAAACCGCTACCGCAGCCTTGGTGTCCTGAAAGCGGTGGAAAATGTCAACAAAGAGATCGGGCCCCTTCTGACCGGCATGGAGGTCACCGATCAACGCAAAATCGATATGCCGGTAAGAGGCGAAAGAACCCCCAAACCCAACCGGCTGCTGCAGATCGAAGAGGAGCTGGGATCTACCGCGATCTATGCGGGCCGCAATTTTGCCCGGCCGGCATTTAGAAAGGTTCTTTTACCCTCTGTTCTCATCAGGAAGATAGATGGCTTACATTAAAAACAGCGATCAGCTTTTATCCCACGGCAACATCCCGGCCCGCCGCATGGCACTGGAAATTATCGAGCATGCCCTGGTCGCTGCCGACCCATACCGGGCCGTCCGCCGGTTGGTCGGCCTTAGGGGCGATGTCCTTACGGTCGGTGCCCTGCGCTTTGATCTGACGAACCGAAAGCAGCATGATTTCATAATCCTGCCGGCCCACACGGTTTGTGAGGCGGCAGCAAAAAAGCCGCTGACTTAGGTATGAAGACCATGATACTATCAACAATGCTGGAAGGTGAGAGCAAAGAACTGGGCAGGACCTTTGCTTCTATTACCGGGGAAATCGTACGGAATGGCCGACCGTTGAAGCCTC
>DRHE01000096.1 GCA_011049745.1 Spirochaetales bacterium
GAGGATAACTACAATGAAGTGCAGTGAAACCGCCGCATTGGGGGTGGCGGTGCTGCAGGCCTATGCCACGGCAACCTACCCCGATGTAGAAACCGCTGTGGAGCATATGGTCCGGCCGGCACAGGTGGTCGATCCCAATCCGGAGAATGTCGCGCTCTACGAAAAGGCCTATCAGAAATATATCCGGCTTGAGCGAGAAAAATTGGGTAAAAGATAAAGTAGCCTGAAAAAAAGTGCTCATTTACAGGACGGATGAGGTCTTGGGTCAATTGTCGAGATCGCGCCCTCTGCTGCCAGGCGTCGAGATGCGGTGTGTTGATGACTCGGCTTCCATAGGTACCGAGGGCATCCCGCCGCCGGTTAGGGCGAAGACGATATCAAATACCCGAATACCTCTATGATGCAAATAAGCAGTTGGTAGCTATTTAATCTTAAACCGGATCGGAAATCTGAAGCGGACAGCCACAGGGATTCCGTTCGCCACTGCGGGTGCTGCTGTTATTCCCTTCAGAGCATTGATCGCGGCTTCCGCAAGCCCGTAGCCCGGGTCTTTGAGAACAATAATATTCCGGATTTCTCCGTACTTATCAATATAGAGCTCTAAAAATACAACACCTTCGATTTTCTGCCGCTGGGCCAGGGGAGGGTAATGGATTTTGGATTTTATTTCTTCTGTGGGCATCTTCGGCGGAACTGAGATCTTGTGCTGAGGAAGATATTCTATCTCTTCCGGCTCCTCTACAGGTAAGGGCTGGGGATTTTCCGAAACAGGGACAACTTTTACCTCTTTTTCTGTTTCGATTATTTCTTCGGCTATATCTTCCTGCTGAGGTACTTCGATAATCTCTTCCGGCTTTTCCTCAATTTCCTCATTTTTTTTTATTTCTTCAATTTTTTCTTCTTTTTTCGGTTCCGGTGGCGGGGGGATATATTCCTGAAGGTCAACGACCTTAAAAATTGTCGTATCCGGGCGTTGTTTTTTATCCGTGGTTTTAATGGTGATGGTAAGAATCAGTACAATATGGAGGATAATAGTGGCGCCGACGACTACAAGCCGGATAAAGTGTGGAAAAGGTACTCGAGTGCCGTTAGCCGGCTTTTTCATTCTGAAGGGTCCTTTACCACAAGAGAGACAGCCCGGTGCTGGAGAAGTTTCAGGATTTCTAATAAGCCGTTGACATTCCTGAACGCGGTATTTTTGTCTGCCAGAATATGAATTCGAACCGAAGGATCCTGACCTACTGCGTCCGCAATTTCTGCCTCCAGATACGATAGGGTAACCTGGGCCCCATCGTAAAAAACAGCGCCGGCCCTGTCCACCCATATCTCAAGATTTTTGTCAGCCTGGGTGACTTCCTGGTATTCTCCTTCAGGATAATCAATTTTTATCTCTTGCCGGTAATTGATAAGCGAGATCAGCATAATGAAAATGAGCAGGAGAAAGGCAATATCCGACATGGAGTTGATAGGAACGAAAGGTTTTCTGCGGAGACGCCTTTTAATATTCATTGTTCAAGTGTCTCCATGCGAAAGGAAAAGTTTTCGACCTGATCCTTTCTTACAAGATTGACAATATCTACAACATACTGATACGGAGTATCCGGATGGATGGTGAGGAGAAAGGTCATATTAGGCCGCAGCTTTAAGCGTTCCACGACAGTATTTTCCAAAAAATCCAGAGTAATACGACGGTTTTCATAGAGCAGGGAACCGTCTTGCTCAAGGCGCGCTTTAACGATGTCCTCTACATTGACGATTTTCGAAGAGTTTTTTCTAGGGAGACCAAGGATAAACCCGGTGTTTACATTGAAAACAGCAATAACAATAAAAAATATGATAAGGAGAAAAGCTATATCACTCAAAACCCCGGACTCGGCGACATCAATTCTTTTTTTCCGTTTAGTCGTTATATGCATGGTCAGTTTTTTTAGCTGAAAGAAGGAGACGGGTAACGATTTCACTACCGGCCTTTTCGATCCTGGCGGCAAACTTGTCCACAACGTGGGCAAAAATGTTGTAAGCAGTGATGGCTGCAATGGCAATAACCAGCCCGAAGGCAGTTGTTATAAGAGCCTCAAAAATACCCCCGGCAACCAGCTGGGCATTAACGTCGGCTGCCTCCGCAATTGAGCGGAAAGCATTTATCATACCTGAGACAGTGCCGAGAAATCCGGTTATAGGGGCGATAGAACCTAAGGCTATAAGAAGATTGAAACCGTTTTCAAGACTTCCGATTTTCTCCCCGGCTACTGCTTCCATGACGCTCTCCATTCTGGATTCACCTAATGATGAAACCTTCAGACCCGCGAGAAAAATTGAAGCACCGGTTTTTCGCTTCTGATATGATGTGCATATTAAAGCGGCGCCCTTAAGATCTCCGCAGTCTAGCTTCTCTAAGATCGATTCTTCAATATCATCGACCGTAAGATCGTGAAACAGAATATAGATAAACCGTTCGATGATAAGACTTACCGTAGCCACGGAAAATACCATAAGGGGCCACATCGCCCACCCCCCCATGATAATAAAATCTTTTAATGTCACTTCCTGCTCCTTGTTGTAGTAAAAATTTTTCCTTCCATCCAGTCGTTAACTATATATTCAAGATTATAGAGAGAGTAAATAAGTCCGGATGCTTCCTCAAAGTCCCGCCAGAGTGTGCCGCTGTTGCGGAGAGGTATGAGCTGTTCGGGCAGTATGTTCTGTGAATACTCGGTGTTCCAGAAGAGGCCGCCCCCTTCAAACCTTTCCCCCTCCGACTGGTCATAGAGGAGATTGGTTTCAGAAAAGAGCATTTTTCGTTCCTTTCCATTGAAGGTTTTTTCCGCTTCCGGGAAGAGAAATGGTACGAGTTCCTGAGCAAACCCTTTTTTATCCGGATAAAAAAGGGGGAGTCCTATTTCATCTTTGAAAAAACGGTTCAGTTTTCTTATCCGGTCAATCCGGTTTTTTACTTTCCAAAGCCCTTCGTCCCCGCGAAAATATGCATCGTAATATCTAATCTCACCTTTTAAAATATCCCAAAGCTCAAAGGTATCTGTGGTTTCTGCGGTCCATTGGTCGTTTTGTTCCTGGAAGACGATGTGGCCCGAAGCTTCATAGTAGGCATCGGTCCAGCCTTGGGGCCAGTTTGTGAACATTCGTATCTTGGTAATATAAAAAGAAAACCCCTCTTCAGTCTCTTCTATTTCACCATGCAGAGTAATCCCCGGAATATAGGGAGATTTGAGTTCTCCTTTAATTTCTGTGTTTTCCGCTTTCAGTATTGTCACTTGGACATTGTTTTTATCTGACTCTCTCTCTGTTGATCGCAGCCTGGCGGAAACAGTAGCGCAGGAGAGTGTGAATAAAACGACTGCAGCTGCCAAGGTTATAAGTACAAACCTTAGGTACTTTTTCATTTCCACTCCTTGTCAATGATCAGTAGGAAAGCTCGAAACCGATGCTCGGCAGGGGTATAAAAAATGCGGCGGAAGGTGCTGCCTGGTCTTCGCCGGTCCAGATACTGGTATTCGCATTTTCCCTGGGAAGGATACTGTAAAGAATCAGTGAGAGGACATCTTGGACAGCAATATACCCCTCCCATCTAAGTCTGCTGTTTTTGAAAAAATTATTGAACGACAGTTTTACATCCAGCGGGAGAGAAATATTTTGCCGCAGGGTATCGCTGTAGAAGGATTCTCTTGAATACATCTCCGCAACCGCGGTAGATCCGTCAGGGTTCTCGATGAAGCCCGCGAACATTTCTTTTTCCCCGAACTCCGTCTTGGGGGTCCCTGTCGCAAAACTCAGCTTCACTGTTAAAGTCATGCTTTTTACAGGTTTTATATTTAGAAGAAGATGGAGAGTGTGATAGCGGTGAAAAGAGGGGAAGTACCACTCTTCCCTGGGATTGATAGCTGATTCAACACCGTCGGCTTCAGGGTAGTAATAGCGGGCATAGATAAATGAATAGCTAAGCAGCCCGTCGAAGTACCGTGAAGTCTTCCTGTCAAGAAGAAAGTCAAATCCTCCTGCGTGGCCGATGCCGTCGTTGTGGATCCTGGTTTCCGGCTCATCTGTTGACTCATTGATGACGCTGTTTGAATAGAAGCGGTCGAAGATGAATTTATAATAAGCTTCTATCTTGAAACGGAATCCTAGGGGAAAGGAGGTCTCCCAGCCGACAAGATTCATAAAAGTCTTTGGTATGGCGATTTCGAAGTCTTCAAGACCAAAATCCTCATTGATCGCCATGGATTCGAAGGGAGTTTTTGAAAAGAGTCCGGACCCGACGCTGAAAGTGTTGCCCAGGAAAAAATTATTGCTCCAGGGCGGTGTGAACGTAAGATTAAGCCTCGGTCCCGGTACGGGATAAGTGTTAAGAGAAAAATCATTTTCTCCCATCAAGAAACTGTGGTCCAGCCGGAATCCGATGTCCACCGCAAACAGTTCCGGTATTATGGACAGTTCGGAACTTGCATAGAGAAATGAGTTGAGAATGCGGTTGTTTTCCGCTTTATTTTCAAAAATAAGTTTCCGGTACACCGGACCGCTGTCGTCGATATCAATAGTCCAAAATTGGCCGGACCCGGAATTGTCAGTAAAATCAAGATACCCACCAAGTCCGAACTGGAGAAGGACCCGATCGCTTGCGGAAAGATCGAAATCAAGTCTCCCTTGTATACCGTGCTTCAAGGTGTAGCTTTGATACTGCGACTCAGTGTCTACAAAGAAACTTTCCAAGCCCGGTGCAATCAGATAGCCGTACTCCGCGAGAAATGCATCGCTGTAGGACCGGGTTCCGTATTCAGTGATAGAAGCGTCAATATCGGAGTTCCAGTATTCATACCCACCAAGAAGATGTATAAGAAGTTTGTCTCCTGCTAATATTTTCACACCGGTGTTTGTAAAAAGATCGGTGTTTAAATACTGAAAATCTAAATCAAGGGCCACATCGGTATCAGTATCTACAGAATCACTACTATACGCGCTGCCAACACCATCGTTTCTCCAGTATCCCTTCGGCAGTAAACAGGAATTCGGGGTGCTGGGAGGTGCCAGGCTCACAAACTACGACCTGGCCCTGAAGGCGGCGGACATAACAGCTACAGCTCTAGGCAGTGAAACTCTTTTAGAAATGCTCTCTGCC
>DRHE01000097.1 GCA_011049745.1 Spirochaetales bacterium
CCTGACTCGATCATATCCGTGTAAAGGGTACCCTGGGCTAAGAATGCCCTGTCCGGCCCCTCTATACCACGCGCGGCACTCTCTTCCGCCTGTATCCGGATAAAAAGGTCCCCGATTATCTTTCGTTTCTCCTCCGGATCAGCAACTCCCTCCAGGGCTGCCAGAAAGCGCTCAGCACCATCTATAAGATAGAGGTGGCTGGCACCAAGCCCTTTTAGTGTTTCTGCAACTTCTTCTGATTCATTCAGGCGCATAAGTCCGGTATCTATATACATAAGGTGGACCTGGTCAGCGGGTAAAGCCTTTAGCAGCAGAACGGCCGTTACCGTGGAATCAACTCCTCCGGAAATCAGGAGTAGTACTTTATTGCTGCCGACGCGCTCCTGCAATTCCGTCCGGGCTTTATTCAGAAAGGTTTCCATGTTCCACTGCCGGCGGGAGCCGCAGATCTTTAAGGCAAAATTTTCCAATATCTGCGAGCCTCCTTCACAGTGGCTCACTTCGGGATGGAACTGCAGCCCCATTATTCTCTTCTGTTCATGCACAACCAGGGCGGGCAGACCATTCTCAGTTACCGCTGCAGTGCGGAACTCCCCGGGCAGCAGCTCAATACTATCTCCATGACTCATCCAGGATGTAAACCCCTCGGCAAGGCCTGAAAAGAGGGATGATTGTTCAAGGAATTTAATCCGGGCCCGGCCATACTCTTTATTTTTCAGTGAACTTACTCTGCCGCCCCGATCCTGGACCATCCTCTGAGCTCCATAGCAGATTCCCAACACCGGCACCGGCAGCTCATAGATATTTGGATCCACCAGGGGCGCATCTTTATCATATACGGAAGCGGGAGAGCCGGAAAGGATTACTCCCCTAACCTCTTTTTTCAGCAGCGGCCCTACTTTCGCATCGCCGGGCGCGATCTCGCTGTATACCCCGATTTCACGGATTCTTCTGCCGATTAACTGGGTAGTCTGGCTGCCGAAATCAAGGATCAGGATGGTGTCCACGGGTCCTTTCGCACTATCGTTTCTTCTCTCCGGTAACCCACAGATATTATATCAATCGGGGTCTCTGTGTACTCCTCAATAAATTCAAGGTACTCCCTGGCCTCGACCGGTAAATCCTCGTAGCGGCTGCAGCCGCTGATATCCTGCCGCCACCCCTTAAAGCTCCGCAGCACCGGCATGGCGCCTTCAAGTATCTCCAGGGAAGCAGGGAAATTTAAAAACTCTTTTCCTTTAAAATTGTAGGAAGTACACACTGAGATCTCTTCCATCTCATCATAAACATCCAGGTGGGTCATTACTAGAGAATCGATAGAATTAGTTAAGCAACCATACTTCAAAGCCACCAGATCAAGGTAACCGCAGCGGCGCGGCCTGCCTGTAGTCACTCCATATTCCCTGCCCAGCTCCCTGATAGTACTTTCCAGATCACCGTCACGATCACGGCTGAATTCCGAAGGGAAAGGGCCGTTTCCTACCCTGGTGCTATAGGCTTTGAATACACCCAATATCCGGTTGATATCTTTGGGCCCGATGCCTGCTCCAATAGCTGCGCCGGAGGCACAGGAAACACCTGAAGAAACATAGGGATAGGTCCCCGAATCAATATCCAGCAAAGTACCTTGAGCGCCTTCAAAAAGAATATTTAACGGTTTTTCTTTATAAAGCAGGTAGGTAATATCCACCACCATCTCTCTGACCCTTTCACGAAAGGGTTCGAGCGCCGCTCTATCCTCGGCGGATAATTTCTCCCAGATAGAGCTGTCAAAGAGATCAACCACCCTGATCCCGTCTCGGTTGGCTTTCAGTCCATAGGCAACCCCAATGCCGCGGCCTGTGGTGCCTATAGGAAGCTTGCGTTTGCTGTCCATTTCCCTGTCCAGATCACGGTACCGGGGAAGCACCAGATGGGCACGACCGGAAATCAGGACCCGTCCCTGCCAGTTGATGCCCTGACCGGATAGGCCGTCAAGTTCCGAAAATAGGGACTCCAGGTCAATAACCATGCCGCTTCCTAAAACTACTCTTTTATCCGCATGGGTTATGCCAGACGGAATAAGATGCAGCTTATAGGTTTTCTCGCCAATTACCACAGTATGACCGGCATTGGCGCCGCCGGAATAGCGCAGCACAATATCTGACTCTGCCGCTAAAAAATCAACAATTTTCCCCTTGCCCTCATCACCCCATTGGGCGCCCATTATAACTAAATTCATAACTGTGCCTCTTAAAAAAATAATAAATTCTTAAAAAAGCGTAGGCCTTTCTCTGCCGTAAAGTTCACCGGTCTCGACAATTTTTCCATCTACCAGGGCCTTTAGTTTGACCACTTCCTTTTTCAGTTCTCCGACAATCTCTTTTACTAAACTTGCATTTTTATTATTAGCCAGGATTATCTTGTTGATACTCTCAATAGATAAATTTACCTCTCTATTGCCCTTGAGCTGTTCCTGCACCGCCTGGTGGAGCTCATTTATTACATCTGAATATCTGGAGAGATCTTTATTGATCCTGTCAAATATTTTTCCGGCTTCCTTTGAAGATTCACCACCGCTGAAAATAACCTGCTGCACCTGTTTGACCATTTTTCCTACTTCCCCACTCGTTCCGGAAGCCTGTTCCGCCAGTTTACGGATTTCCTCAGCTATGATTGAAAAGCCGCTGCCCTCTTCTCCTGTCTGCGAAGCTTCAATGGTGGCATTCAAAGCCAGCAGATTAGTCTGGTCAGAGATATCATTAATATGCTCTAAAGATGCTACCATTCGTTCAACAACTTCATGTATATTTAGAATCTCATCTATTACGCGGTGTACAATCAGATTACCACTGTTAGAAAAATCAACGGTCCGCTTTACAGCAGTTGCAGATTTTTCAGTGGATTCAGATATTTTAACCATAGAGCTCTGCAGTTTTTCTGCTGCACCGGATATGTAGAGGCTGCTCTCAGCCTGATCCCCCGCCCCTCCGGAGAGACTGGTGGATATCTTTTCCAGATTATCAACAAACTGGCTCAAGTTAAAAATTGAAGCCTGTACGATCTCCATGGTCATGCGCAGCCGGCGACCGGCGCGCAGCGCTTCCTCGGAAACAAGGTTATTTTCCAGAATTCCTTTAAAAGTTCTTGATATAAACCATGATATAGCACCGGTGAGCAGGATGAGCGCCGGCAGATAACTTATCGCTCCCAGCCTGACCGCACCGTGAGAAAAGAAGTAGCTGCCTGCAGCAACCGCAGAGCAACTAAATATTCCTGCTGCCGTAGCGGTGACCGAGGTCGATGGTTTCATCCTGAGAATGGAAAAGAGAATGGAAAAGAGATAAAAAAAACCGCTGAGCACTATGAAAAAAATGTCTGCAGGCTTGTAGGTTTTACTTAAGAATACACTCATAAATGCACCCGCAGTGAGCGCCTCCAGTATTACCGATATATGAGCAAACTGC
>DRHE01000098.1 GCA_011049745.1 Spirochaetales bacterium
GCGGTGAAAACTCAGATACCATTTACCTGATAGCGGATCAGGACAATTTCATTACTATTAGGAAGACCCTGGTTTATTACTGGCCCATAACCGGGGATTGGAAGACAGATACCAGTGCATTGAATTATTCCTTTGAGGGCACTCTGGAATTAACTGAAAAGGGAGGGGAATCCCGAATAATCAATCCGGAGCGTTATACCTTCTATAATGTTCACGGTGAATATGAGCTGAACTGGGAAGTAGCCACGGGAGATGAAGCGGAAAAAGCCTGGCAGCACTACCAGGGCCTGATTGACCAGTATTGGCAGGCCACTTCTCAATATCAGCAGGCCAAGATGGCTTTTACTCTTATGATGAATGAGCTCACTAAGAAGATCACCGAGATGCGCAATTCCGGCATTGATGTTGCAGAGTTGGTGGAGAAATTGAAAGCACTGAAGTCACCTGAACCCCCCCAACCCCCGGATGATTATATTGTTCCACCGTCAGCAGTGCAGAGTGCTTTCATTCTGAACCTGTCGCGCGGGGAGTATAATATACGCTTTATTACTGAGGATGATGCCGTAATGGAGGGTTCTCTGAAGCGTGTGGTTGTCTTTGAAAAACGAAGAGCCGATGGTATAGGCTTCGAGGTGATCCCGGGTGATAAATGGACCCGGCCGGTTGAATCCAAAAGCCCGTCATCGGTTTTATATGTGGACGGCACCACCAACCTCTACTTACGTCCCTTTTTTCAGGATGAGTTTAATGATCTCTATTACCAGAAAATGATCAAGAATGATGCCAGAGGAAATCCAAGCCTGATGAACTGGGTGCGCATACAGCAGGTGCCCGGCTCCAGGATTGAATTAACCGGAAACAGCCATGAGAGTGAGGTAATACTGGAAGAACCCTTTTATGTGGAACAGACCAAAGGTTCGGCCCTGGGCTATAAAATTGTGCCCTTCGATCCGGAAGGCGCTCATAAAGACAGGGATCCCAGTTTAATTGCCTTTAAAGTATCGATTAATAGGGAGAGGAGCCTAATAAAGTTTAAACTCCTCGATAAGAACGGCCTCAATCTGGCGGGAAGCAGCCGGCAGGTAAGGGTAATCATTAAATCCCGCTGGCAGCCGGTGCTATTTTTCTTATGCCTGCTGCCCCTGCTGGCAATGGCAGTAGTACGCATAATCAGGTCCAGGAAATATTCTCTTTAGAAAAGGAGAGAAGATGTATATTGGGGAGTGTGAGATCGGCCCCAATGCCCCTGTTTTTATTGTGGCAGAGGCCGGAACCGCACATCTGGGCCAACTGGAGCGGGGTTATGAACTCATCGATGGAGCAGCTGCTGCAGGCGCGGATTGTATTAAATTCCAGGCGGTTATTGCTGATGAGATAATCCACCCCTTGAGCGGGCAGGTGGAGCTTCCCGGCGGCAGGGTCGATCTTTACCGGAAATTCAAAGAGCTGGAGCGGGATGCAGGCTTTTACAGGCAGTTAAAGGAATATACTGAAAAAAAAGGACTTGTCTTTCTCTGCTCAGCATTTGGGCTGAAAAGCGCCCGCCTCCTCCATTCTCTGGAGGTTGATGCTCTCAAAATAGCCTCGCCTGAACTGAATCATTTTACCCTGTTAAAAGAAGCCGCTTCGTACAATCTGCCACTGATACTCTCCACCGGGGTTTCCACCCTGGCTGATATTGAGAATGCCCTGGTGATTACCGGTGAAATGAGTATACTTTTGCACTGTGTTACTGCTTACCCGGCGCCTGAAGAGGAATACAATCTCAATGTTATGCCCAATATGGGTCGTATCTTTGGCAGGCTTATGGGCATTTCCGACCACTCCAAAGACCCCCTGCTGGTTCCCGTACTGGCGGTTTGCCGGGATTCGGGGTTAATAGAGAAGCATCTTACCCTTTCAGCAACTGCGGGGGGCCTGGATGATGTTTTTGCCCTTGATCCGGAGGAGTTCAGCCTCATGGTTAAGGCGGTCAGAAGGGCGGAAAAAGAGGGGGGGGGAGATAACCCTGGAGCGCATGGCGGCTGATTATGGCCGGGAGCGGGTGATTAGAGTCCTGGGAAACGGTGTTAAAGAGCTGGCTGCAGCAGAGGCGGGCTCCTATTATACCACCAACCGTTCCATTCGGGCCCGGAGGGGAATTGCTGTAGGGGAGGTAATAACAGAGGATAATATTGCCGTACTGCGCAGTGAAAGAAATCTGACTCCAGGTTTAGCCCCGGGATATTTACAAATTGTGCTGGGCAGGCGGGCCAGGCGTGACATACCGGCAGGTGCGGGCTTGAGCTGGGAAGATCTATAGAATAGTCAAGAATTCCAGTTCTATTATTCCAAGAGGCTGAATCTAAAAACTACTCCTCAAAGTAGTCAAAGGCATCGATTATATCGAGATATACCCCATCAAAGCCTCTATCTATTATACTCTTGAGATAGGAATTATCATTCCCGTAAATGATGGATTGCCATCCGGGATGCCAATAGCGTACTTTATAATTACCCTCCCAGTCCGGGTTTTCTTCAGTCAGCCAGTCTGGAGCCCCGGGATCAGCCCTGCCGTCCCCATTTTTGTCCCATGATTCATGCCAGTAATAGCGGTAAGTTTCAGCCTCTCCGATGGACATATAGGCAATGACCAGGCGGCTGCTCCCATTCTTCTTGGTTTTGAGTAAAGCTACGTCCCGGCTTTTCAACCAATGAGAATTTCCGGAACTATCGTGGAAGAAGGCATCGATAATCAGGCAGTCATAATTGGTTTCACCGAGGCTTTGTAGAAAATCATCTTTAGTCTCAAATTCTTCAGGATTCAAAAGATAGAGAAAATTCCTCGCTTCGGAGAGTTCTGTAATATCCAGGTTGTTTTCACTGAAAACAGGGCTGGGATAATCCGGGATTATCTTCAATTCGCGGTTTGGTGCAGCAAAGGAAATAAATCCCTGTTCTGAATTCTTTCGGTAGGAATCATCAACCTTACGGTGGTGCCGGCAGTAATCGGTAGCCAGAACCTGAATGTTATTTGCCCTGGCCGTATGCAGGAGATTCAGCAGATATTCGCTCTCTTTTTTAGGGGTGGCTCTGTTTTCGCGTTTGTAACCGTAGAATAGATCTTCCTGCCCTATGCCGCTGATAGCTCGGATGTAGTCCGGGGAGGATGCACCTCCGGGCCGGCCATCTGCGGTCAGGAGTTCATTGCCGTTCTGAGGGATGACAATGAACTCGGGATCCCAGCTCCTGGCGTAACGGCTGATCTTCTGAACGAATTCACGCATCAACTGCTTATAGTTCCTGGCAACGTCCTCAGCATGAACAGGCAAAGCAATGCCAGCTGCAAAGAGTAGCAGCCCGTAAAGTATGTGGCTGTAAATAGATCTCATCTTTACCTTCTCCTTATAAAAGTCTAATGTAAAGCATGAAGCTTGAAAATATGATAGCCTGTTTTTATTTGCTTTAATATCGGGCAAGAACAGAAGAGGAGGGAAAATGATCAGGTTGAAAGTACAGGGAAGAGCCGAAAGCTATGAGCTGAATCCCAGCAAGATAATTGCGCTGGGTCTCAATTACCGTGATCATATCGCGGAGAGTGTGTCAGTTAAAATAAAGGGATTTACCGCTGAAATTCCCGATGAACCGATATTATTTCCCAAAACGCCCAATGTGCTTATCGGGCCGGAAGAAGCGATAATAATCCCTGCATTTCTAAAAGATTATCATTTCAAAGAGCCGCGCGTGGATTATGAGGCTGAACTGGCCATTATAATCAAAGATAGATGTAAAAATGTGGCAGTAGAGCAAGCCCTGGATCACATCTTCGGCTATACCTGTATGAATGATGTAAGCCAGCGCAATATCCAGAACTCAGACAGGTCCGGCTGGTTCCGGGGGAAATCACTGGATACCTTTGGACCCGTGGGCCCGCAGATTGTGCTGCAGAAGGATCTGCCCAATGTGCAAGACTTGAGGATCCGCTGCCGGCTGAATGGCAAAACCGTTCAGGACGCCAACACCGGTGATATGATTTTTGATATACCGGCTATTATCGCCTTTGTCTCCAGGAATTTTACCCTGATGCCGGGGGACATTATCACCACCGGTACACCCAGCGGTGTGGGCCCCTTGAAGCATGGTGATCTGGTTGAGGTGGAGGTTGAGGGTATAGGTATACTGAAGAACCCGGTTGTTGAGGAGTAAAATTCGAAATCTTGTACTGCCTGGAATCAGCTAGTATTGTTGACTTAAAAACATATTTATGTTATTATGTTTTTATGAGGACAACAATTGATCTGCCAGACAAACTTTTCCGGCGAGTAAAAGCTGCAGCATCACTTCGTGGCGTGACATTGAAAGAATTTATCTCACGATCAGTCGAGCAGCAACTGAATGGAAGTGAACTGGCAGAAGAAGGCCAATTCGTTCAGCTGCCCCTTGTTTCATCGGAACAACCAGGTTCAAGAGACCTTACACCGGAACGTATAGCTGAGCTTCTTGAAGACGGGGATTTACATGAATCTTCCGGACGTTAACCTCTGGCTGGCCCTTACTTTTGAAGTACATAGCCACCACAGAGCTGCTAAAGAGTGGTTTGAAAGCACCCGGGAAGAGAGTTGTGCATTCTGCCGCATGACCCAGCAGGGTTTTCTCCGTCTGGCTACAAATCCTTCCGCGTTCGGAAATGAGGCTATATCACTGGAAAGAGCCTGGGTCTGCTATGATATGCTTATCAGCGACCCTCGGATTTTATTTAAAGAGGAACCTGTGGGCCTGGAGAGACTTTGGCGCATATATTCCCGGCGCCGGTCCTACTCTCCCAAGGTCTGGAATGACGCTTACCTCGCCGCTTTTGCAAAATGCGGTGGTCTCTGCCTGATAACCTTTGATCGCGGTTTCCGCCAGTACTCAGAGTTAAGTTGCACACTGTTGTAGTAAAAAGTTACTCTTTAGAAAAATCCAGCAGCCTATATTATCAGCGCCCCACGGGCTTGATGAGTTTTTCAATCAGTTCTGCTTTTTAGGGCCCCAGGTGGCCAGAAGGACACCGCCGATAACTACTAACCCGGCGAAACCCTGACCCAGGTTAATACGTTCACCCAGCAGAAGCCAGCCCAGGATAAGGCTGATAATCGGAAACAATTTACAATGTTTCAATCCACGCTCCCGCAGGGGGAGCGACAGCATACCAGGATAGGTTCTTGGCGTTAATAGCAGTTTCAATCCACGCTCCCGCAGGGGGAGCGACGCTTTACCTAAATTAATCCAGTGTGGTCCCACACGTTTCAATCCACGCTCCCGCAGGGGGAGCGACTGTGGATCTTGGCATTTTACCACACGTCAACGTTGTTTCAATCCACGCTCCCGTAGGGGGAGCGACTTGTTTATCGCCAGTGTTCTGATAAATATTTTGAGTTTCAATCCACGCTCCCGTAGGGGGAGCGACTTGTTTATCGCCAGTGTTCTGATAAAGATTTTGAGTTTCAATCCACGCTCCCGCAGGGGGAGCGACTCTATTGTATCAATTGTAATAACTGTCGTCGCTCCCCCTGCGGGAGCGTGGATTGAAACAATGCTACCGGCGGCACTCCCGGGATTGTCTATAAGTCGCTCCCCCTGCGGGAGCGTGGATTGAAACACCAGCACCATCAAGTTTAAGCTCAGTTGCAAAAGTCGCTCCCCCTGCGGGAGCGTGGATTGAAACGTCAAACTTAAGCCCTGGAATGTAACACGCTGCAGTCGCTCCCCCTGCGGGAGCGTGGATTGAAACCTGGATAGTATTTTCATGCTGTAACGTTATCTCAGTCGCTCCCCCTGCGGGAGCGTGGATTGAAACTCCGCGGGGACAGTTATTACAATTGAAACAATAGA
>DRHE01000099.1 GCA_011049745.1 Spirochaetales bacterium
AAATTGTCCATAGAGGTTCCAAAAAGAAACCTGTTATTCATTAATTTTGAGAGCGACAGACTCAGTAATGATTTGAATCTATCATCTCTTAGAGATATCTATGATGATTTCAAATTCAAATCTGATCCGGGGTACCCCCTTTACCTATTCTTTGATGAAATACAAAACATTCCCGGGTGGGAAAAGTTTGTCAGGACTGTCTATGATTCTCAGGATGATGATATTTATGTCACAGGATCAAACAGCCAGCTTTTATCCAGTGAATTCAGTACAGTTATTGGAGGACGAGTATTGGAATACCAACTCCAGCCTTTTACCTTTATTGAATTCCTGGATTTCCATGGTTATGGCCAACTGGATCTATATTCTATCAATGAACAGAAAACAGAGCTTACCCGTCTGTTTGAAACCTATCTGGAATCAGGCGGGTTTTGTGAAACCTTCATACTTTCCGATCAGCAGAAAGAGATTTATCGCCAATCACTTATCGATAAAATTGTATTAAAGGATATCATAGGCAGATATCGAATACAAAAACCGGATATTATACAGAATTTATTCCTTTATATAGCAAGAAATCCCGGTTCGATTGTCAGTGCAGCTAAATTAAGCAGTATCATGGGAATTGACGATAAGACTGTCAGTCTTTTCCTATCTTATCTTAATAATGTATTTTTGTTAAGGAAGGTTGATAAGTATCAGTGGAAGACCAGAAATATTTTTCGCAGTCAGAGAAAATATTATCTGTCAGATAACTTATTTACACATCTCTGTCTGGAGTTCCGAAGGCTTGAGAATTTTATTTATACTCATCTGATTGAAAAATATGGCGCCTCCTCAGTTTTCTTTCTAAAGAATGAGAAAGGACAGGAGGTCGATTTTGTTGTTACTTATGGAAGACATTACTACTGCTACCAGATATGCGCAGACCTTAATAATGAAAATGAAAAGAGAGAAGTTCGAAGCTTTCTTAATTTAATGAAATATCGTTCTCCGGAAGAGATTAAGAAGGATAAATACTACCTGTTGTACCTTAAAGATTCCAGATCAGTAAAAGATATACCACAGGGGATAGAGGTAAAGCAGATTATGGAGTTCGTTTTAACTTCATATCAGAAATGTAATCACAGACAGAGTTAAAAAAAGAAAAGCCAGTCCCAGCTTCACTAATTTTATACTCCTCTGAAAGAAGGAAACTATAACTCCTGAGTTTATACCAAAATAGATGAGCAGGAAAACCAGCAGCAGCGGCACAATGAAACTGCTGTTATAGAGAAGCAGATATAGATAGGCACGGGGATCATTTCCAAGACGCACGAGATAGACAATTACCGGAAAGTATACCTGTCCGGTGCAGGCAAGCTCAAATATTGATACCAATACTCCCAGCATTAAAGAGCTGCCGATCAGCGCCGTGGTACGAACCCGCTTCCTGATGGTCCCATGGATCTTCAGTTTAAAAAATCGGGGCAGCTGCAGCACTACTTCACTGCTCTTGCCTGAGCGTACAATAAAATAATCATAGAGGCTGAGGCCTGACAGCAGCAGCAGAGCGCCAATCAGAGCCCACTTGATAATCAGCGCTATTATGGGAAAAACGGAGGCTGCCCGCAACCCCTGAAAAAGGCCCAAACCGATCAGGTAATAGGTCAGGAATACCGCTGTAGTGAAAAAGATGCCTATATAGAGAGTTTCCCTTCTGCTCCGTCCGGCCAGGGCCAGTGAGGAAATCAGGAATATCAGGGTTGTAAAAGCGCAGGGGTTTACACCATCGAGCAGCCCTGCCAGGAGGATGGGCAGTACTGCCAGCTCTACTCCAATCTGCTCTCTATGACCCGGTTCTATGGCTGCCACACCCGGCTGATCCTGCCCATTGCCTTGAGCAAAAGCAAGCAGTTCACCCTCCAGCTTTGCTGCAATCTCCCGGTCACCCTGCAACAGAACCCCACCCACAAAAAGAGCAGGAAAAGCCTTTTCTTCAACACCAAGGTTCGCCAATCTGGCGTGAAAGTCCTCATACACCTCAGGATTTAGAATATCAAATGGGGCAACTTCTATTTTCAGGTTAAGTTTTTTTTCCAGTTCGGGAATGGAATGTTTTAGAAAACGCAGGCAGCTCTTGCAGCCGGGGGAATAATAAAATTGAAGCTGAACAACCCTGCCGGCAGCAAGAGCAGCCGGAGATTCTTCTGCTGCACCACCCTTTTTACCATCCCGCGCTTCCAGCACCTCACCGCGCACCAGGAAAAGAGTTTTAGGAACACCCGGTTGGGTAGTGAGAATGATCATATCCTTCTCCACCCGACCTTTCTCATAAACCGGATCAAAGAAGAAAGTTACGGCACCACTCTCACCCGCCTGAAGCTTGAGCATAGCCGGAGCTACAGTCAGACAACCGCAGGTACTGATCAGAGTTACTGTTATTTCCCTCTCAGAATTGTTCAATATTTGAACAACCTGGCTTACCAAACCGCCGTCACTCTCTATTGTACCGAAATCCCATTCACCTGGGGTTACCACGATTGCCGCAGCAGAATAGCTCAGGAAAAGAAAAAATGAGACAAAAAAGGGCTTCATTTACGAGCCGCCGCTTTGCAGTTTTTCTCTCAATTCCAGCTTATATCTCTCTATTCTCCGGCGCACCGCCGCATCATCTTCATCATCTTCATATTTAAAGAGCCTGAAATGATTGTCATATTTAATTCTTCTCCTCGGGCCCTTTGGGGTCAGGGCCAGGGTCAATATACCAAGGCGGTTACCCTCCTCGCCGGGAGAAACCAGGATGGAATCATTAACTTTATGCGCCTCAATAAGGCGCTGCTCGTGACCCACAACAATTACATCAATTCCCTCTACATTTTCAGCCAGTTCTGCAGCCTTTTCATAGGAGCCGTGAAACAGGAGGAGAGTGAGATCCACATCCTCCAACATCCGGAGCATATTTTCCGCAACAGATTGCGGAGCAGAAAGCTTTATCTGCTTTTTTACCTCTTCCGGGTAGAGAGTGAAAACTTCAGGATCCAGCACGGCAAAGAGGCCGATACGAAAACCGCTTTTTTCTATGACTAACGGCTCGTTTGAGAAAAAGATGCAGCGGCTCTCGTCAGGACAGAGGGTCAGGTTGTGACTGAAAAGAGGATATTCCTTTCCGTTTGCGAGCAGCTCAGCAATACCATTGGAAAATTCCTGATCGCCTACGGCTACTGCGTCATAATCCAGTTCCCGGTAAACTTCCAGAATCTCCCGGGCCAGGAGTTTATCTTCATAAATATTAAAAATATCACCGGTATCTACCAGCAGCGAAGTATCAACATCTCTTTCCCGCTTGAGGTAGAAGGCCCTTTTTACCAGTCCCGCTCTTGGAGCGGATTTACATGCGCAGCCGTCAAGATTTCCATTGAGTGAAGAGGTATAGAAAATTGTAAACTGGTGCTCCTGCTGTCCAGTTCCATGGAGCATCAGGGCTGACATAAAAAAGAAAATCAATAAACGCACTCTACTGACCCTGGTTAAGGACCGCGCTGATCCTTTCGTAGAGATCCTGCTGAAAACCCGCCTCTTTGAAAACGATAGTACCCAGTGGATCAACCAGAAATAGTGAGGGAATTTCTGTAACCTGGTACTTCTTTACCGCCACCTGGTAGCGGTCCACAAGAATTGTTAAAGTGGTTGGGTTTTCTCTGAAGTAGGGCGTTACCACACTACCGCCCCCCGCATCGGTGGCAAGTACAAATATGGTAAGCCCGGTTTCGGAAAAATCGCTTAAAAGCTGCTCCAGAATGGGCAGCTCTTTCTTGCAGCCCTCGCAATTGGTAGCAAAGAAATCTACCACTACCCAGCCCTTAGCCAGATAGTTCCTGGACCAGACAAATTGTTTGCCCAAGTCCGGGTTAACAAAGGGAGGCGCCGGG
>DRHE01000100.1 GCA_011049745.1 Spirochaetales bacterium
CTCTTATATCCTCCCGGGTCTCAACAAGCTGCAGACTCCCTTTAAAACGGGTATCTGTCTCTTCGGCAGCCCTTCTTAAGAGCTCAAAGAGTATCCGGTTGGAATATAAGGCTTCCGACCCCCCTTTTAAAATGGCTGTTTCGCATATAAATACCTACGGTAGCAGACATACCGATGGAATTATAACCGGCAACCGGGATAGGGCCAATGAGTTTATGGAGCAGGTTGATTCCGCTTCAGTAATGTGGAATTGCTCGACCCGTTTCGCCGACGGTTTCCGCTATGGATTGGGTGCAGAGGTTGGTATTTCAACCAATAAGATCCATGCCCGGGGTCCGGTAGGTCTGGAAGGTCTTACTATCTATAAATTCAAGCTCGCAGGCAGTGGACACCTGGTAGCGGATTATGTTGAAGGTAAAAAAAGATTCAGCCATCGGGATCGCCAATGAAGATATTAATAAAAATTGGCAGCGCCCTGATCAGCGACAGCGGCCGGATTAATTACCAATGGCTTAAAAGTAAGGTTAAAGAGATAGCCGGGCTCCATAATCAAGGTTACCGGCCGATAATCGTAAGTTCCGGAGCCGTGGCCGCGGGTATGGAGATTGAAAACCTTACTCATAGACCTAAAGAAACCCTTAAGCTGCAGCTTCTGGCCGGGGAAGGACAGATAAGGCTGATGAAACATTACAAGGATCTTTTTATGGCTCACGGTATTTTTGTAGCCCAGGTTCTTTTAACCCATCACAACTTTGCAGAAAAAGCGGAAATTAGAACCATAAAATTGATTATGAATGCCTACCTGGAGCAGGGAACCATCCCCATCGTCAATGAGAATGACCTGGTGAATAAAGAGGAGTTTGAATATAAAAGGGTATTTACGGATAATGATATACTGGCTGGCCTGGTAGCAACTTTACTGAAAGTTGATCTGGCGGTGATACTCACCGATGTGGACGGGTTGTATTTAGGCGACCCAAAAGAGAATAGAGATGCCCGGTTGATTGAAGAGGTAGAGAGTATAGATGCCGGAATAATCAGAATGGCTTCCAAAGCAACCAACCCTCTGGGGTTGGGGGGAATGTCTTCCAAGTTAAAAGCTGCGGAAATGATTACCGGTGCAGGTATTAACACTATTGTTGCCAATGGCAGGTATGATATCAGTGATATTCTGGCTAACCGGGTAAAACGTACACTCTTTAAGGGTTTAAAGAAGGAAAAAAATTATGAGACTGATAATCTTAAAGAATTACGAGGAGCTCAGCCGTTGGGCTGCGGATCACATAGCCGGGCGGATATTAAAATTTAAACCGCTGGTCGATAACCCCTTTGTGCTGGGGCTGCCGACCGGATCTTCACCTATCGGTATTTACCGGGAGCTGGTACGCAGGCATAGGCAGGGGATGCTTTCTTTTAAGAATGTGGTTACTTTTAATATGGACGAGTATGTGGGGCTGCCTGAAAATTCGATTAACAGCTACCATTTTTTCATGCAGGAACACTTTTTTAATCATGTTGATATTCCCTCTGAAAATATCAATTTCTTAGACGGCAATGCTCCGGATCTTGAAGCGGAGTGTAAGAGATATGAAGAAAAATTAAAGCAGAGAGGGGGGATACATCTTTTTCTGGGCGGTATGGGAGAGGATGGCCATATCGCCTTTAATGAGCCCGGTTCTTCGCTGGGTTCCCGTACCCGGGTAAAGACTCTTACCCTGGATACTATCAAGGCAAATGCCCGTTTTTTTGATAATGATATAAGCAAAGTCCCCCAAACTGCGCTTACCGTGGGGGTAGGGACTGTCATGGATGCTGCCGAGGTATTGCTGTTGGTCTCGGGACTTGCTAAAGCCCGTGCTCTGCAGAAGGTTGTTGAAGAGGGTGTAAATCATATGTGGACCGCTTCCTGTCTCCAGCTCCATTCACACGCATTGATTGCCTGTGATGATGAGGCTGCCATGGAGCTCAAAGTAGCCACGGTGAATTACTTTAAGGAAATTGAAAGCAGAACGGCTCACTGAATCTGCTGCACCAGTTTCCTGACTTCTCTGCAATACCGGGCGGTATCCCTTTTAAAAGCATTAAGAAAGGAATTGTCTTTAATGGTGCCCACAACAGCGGTCATTTCCTCCTGACTTTTGAAGGTGATCCTCCCGAAAGGGTTGGTAAAGTCTTTGGCTCGTGAATCTATGGCTGATCTAAGCATATTCTGTGCCAGGGCAATTGATTCAGTTAAGAGCTCGGCCACCAGGGTATCGGTCAGCTCCCCAATTTTTTTGTTGTGCATTTCCAGCAGGCAGAATATACCATGATCCCGCCGCTGCAGGGGGTAATTCGCCCAGGCTCCATCATATTCTGCATGAAGCTCGCTCCACTTTTTTATGGCGCCGTCACTGATTTTTTTTATAATTTTAAGGAGCGCATCTTCCGGTATTATCTGGCCGCCGATATTTACCCAGCTGCGGTATGGATGGTGAAACCTCCTGGTGATATAGGCGGCGGGACTCTCTCCCGCTGCCATTGCCTGTTCAACCGCGTTTTTAAGTTCCCTGGCCCCGTAAATCTTTAGCATCTCTCCGTAAAGGTGAAAGCCCTGAACAGGTTTCAGTATAATTGCATTCTTACCTTTGACCATGTCCGGGAGCTGCAGCTCTATTTCACTCTTATTTTTTTTGCCTGTCTTAGGGGTCACTGCCAATTGAGCTATTTCAGGTAAGCTCTCCTGTAAAGCTTTAAGCAGTATTTGTCTGGCTGCAACCATTTCCTCCGCAGTATCAGGAGCCAGATAATCAAATTCGATATTCTGCTCTTTAGTAATTCTTAAGTCCCGCTTTTGGAATTTTGCGCTATTTCGGGTCAATGCATACATATTGTACTTGAACCAGTAGCCGGGCATTACCTGTATGGTTCTCTGATCGGGAGAGAGGCTAACCAAAGAAAAGGGCAGGGTAATATTCATTTCCCACGGATAGCTTCCCCTGGCCACCAGAGTAAAAGAGGCAAAGCGGGAGTTATGTTTGAAACTCGAGAGTAATCCCGGCCAGAATCCTCTACCGGCCAGGATTTCGCCATCCGCTGCCCTGGAGTTATGGTTGGAGCCGATAGTAGCACCGGCAGCTATATTGGATTGACCGAGCAGAGTTGAGGCGATGAGAAAAGAATTATTATGATGCTGCTCATGAAAGGGAAAGATGAGGTTGTTCAGAATTTCGCAGCAGGAGACTGTCGAATTGCAGCCCAGATAGGAGTTGATCAACCTGGCGCCGTACTTGAGCTGAACATTTCTGCCGGTTACAAAGCGCACCGCTTTAATTCCGTAAAAAATCCGGTTGCCGTAACCCACAATACCATTTACCAGTTCAACTCCTTCACCGATCTGAGAGGGCAATCCAATATAGCTGCCGGCGCTACTATCGGCTCCAAC
>DRHE01000101.1 GCA_011049745.1 Spirochaetales bacterium
GTAAACCAGGGATCGTCCAGGAGGACAATATCGTAGAGCCCGGTTCCCTGCGACATGTCCAGGACCTGCTTTTCGAAGAGATTGGAATAAGGCGCTTCCACTATCTCCACTTCAATACCCTTTAATTCAGCGAAAGCCAAAAGCGCTTTCTTTGTTGTTTGGCCCTCTACGGAGTTTAGGGTTGCCAGAACCAACTTACCCTTCTCTTCGGCCTTTTCTTCCTGCCCTCCACCGGCAAAGACACTTACTGTCAGCCCTAAAAGTAGTAGAGCTACCAACAGGTATTTCGCTAACTTATTCATGTTAGCCTCCTTAAAATATATTTGGTAGACCACGCATGGTCTTATCCACTTTTTAACTGACAAGAGAATCAATGTTCCCCCGTAAACCGATATCAATCCTGGTATACACAGAATCAGAAGGGGGCTTCCTCCTGTCCACGATGAACTCATATAAGATCTTAATGGTCTGATATCCCTGACTATAAGGGTCCTGGCCAATCACCGCACTGACCGTGCTATCCTTTAACATATCTATTGTTTCCGGGAAAAAATCAAAACAGATCACCTTGATCGATCCGCACTTTCGCGCTTCTTTTAAAGCCCTGCCCACACCGGCGGGCCCATTCCCGGTAGTTAGATAAATGCCCTGAATATCCTCTTTCTCCCGGAGAATATTTTTAGTTATGGAGTAAGCCTCTTCCGAGTTGTCATGATCCTCATGAATACTATCGATTTCAATCCGCGGAAAATGTGTTTCCAATTCCTGCCTGAAACCATCAATACGCAGTTTATGCACCAGCACGTTAGCAAAGGCTGTAATCACGATCACCCTGCCCTTTCCGTTGAGGAATTTCCCCATAAGTTCTCCCGCAATCCTACCGGCGCTAATCGGGTCCTGTCCAATATAACATAGCCGTCTGCTTTTCGGTGAATCCGTGTTAAGGGTCACCACGGGAATACCGGCCTTAACGGCTTCATCTATCAAAGTTCTTAAAATCTCCGGGTCAGCAGGGGCAATTCCAATTCCGTCAACAGCGTTTGCCAGAACGCTTTTCATTATTTCCTGTTCCTTAACTGCATCGTGTACACTTGTTTCGTGCCATTTTATATTCACAACCCGGTCATCCAGCACCGATAAAAATGATTTTGCGCCCTGTTTGACCTTTTTCCACAACAGATCTCCAGGAGTGATTATTGCTATATTGACACTCCGCCCAGTTACCAGAAATTGTGCTATTATATTTGGTGAGTAACCCAATTCATCGGCCTTGGCAAGAACTTTTTCTTTGACTTCCTCACCGATTCCCTTCCGATTATGCAGGGCTCTATCAACTGTTCCGCGGGATATATTTAATGCTTGAGCAATATCTTTCTGGGTGACATTCTTTTTCAACATCCCTCAAATTGCCTCAAATGATAAACTTTTTGACTTACATTCCGTGCTCGTGCACGCTATAATAATCAAGTATAGCAGAATAAATAGGAATTGCAAGCGTTTTCTACAATTCTGCTTAAAAATATTCTTGACCACCACCTGAGATGCAATTAAAGTCTATGTGAAAGTCAAGAACAAAGGACAAACCGAAATGATTGAGAATTCGAGGATCAGCCTTAACCGGATTATCTGCCCTTCCCTGGAGCTGGAGAATTTTTTCAAGCTGACCGCAGAGTTGGGACTGCAGAAAGTGGAACTGCGCAACGACCTGCCCGGCAGGGGAATAATCGACGGCAAAGCACCGTCTGAGGTAAATGATTTATGCCGGAAGTACAACATCAGGATCCTAACGATTAATGCGCTGCAGAAGTTCAATCTGGCAGAGAACCGCTCAAAGGCTGTAGATGAATTAAAAGAGTTGATTAATCTCGCTCTTGCCATTGATTGCCCGGCAATCGTGCTCTGTCCCAATAACGATACTGAAGACCGGAGAGATCCTGAAACGATATTTAAGGAAACAGTGGCAGCTCTAAAATCCTTTGCCCCGTTATTTGAAGGAAGCGGGTTGCAGGGTTACGTTGAACCCCTTGGCTTTGCCGAATCTTCAATCAGTTCCCTGATCACTGCCATGCAGGCTATTCAGGAGTCAAGCAGTCCGAATTACCGCATAGTTCACGACACCTTTCACCATTACCTGGGGCCTGATAACCTGGATCAGTTGAAAAGGGATTATGATATCTCCTACACCGGCCTGGTTCATATGTCCGGAGTGGAGAGCGCTATACCACGGCTTAAGTTCAGGGATGAACACAGGGTTATGATTACCGCGGCTGACAGGCTGAAGAATCTTGATCAGATCGCCTGGCTAAAAGAATGCGGCTATAGGGACGATTTTTCCTTTGAGCCCTTTGCACGGGAAGTGCAGAATTTAAATGCTGTTGAGCTAAAGCTTGCCGTCAGGCGAAGTATAGATTTTATTAATCGTTAACGATCCGCTGCCAGCGGGAACGGATCTTTCGCAGGGATTCATAGGAATCATTCAATGGAGAGTATTCAAAGCCGACTAAGCCCTTATAACCGCAGTTTTTGATAATTGTCAGCAAAGTAACCCAATCAGCCGAACCGGCACCAGGCTCATGCCGGCCCGGAAAATCAGCAATATGTATGTAGCCGATATCTTCTATATAATAGGGTAACAGGCTTTTAAGGTCCTGACCCATAACTCCGAGATGGTAGAGATCACAGAGTACTTTAAGACGAGGATTATTAATTTCTCTTACAAGAGAAACTGCCGTCTCCATATCGGCCAGAAAATAGCCGGGGTGATCTATCCTGGTATTTAATGGCTCAACCACCAAAGCAATCTTTTCAGGCGCTGCTGCCAGGGCCTTTTCCAGTCCCGATTTCAGATTGAGGTACTTTTTATCCGCCGTTATTTCACTGTAGCTGTTTAAAACCCTGCCCTCTTCACCAAGTTCATTGGAGAGTACCATCAGGGTGGAACAATTCAGGGTATCTGCCACTTGAACCGCTTCCTTCAGATCGGCCAGAAAGAGCTCGTGTGTCTCTGCAGCCACCAGGCTTCCCCTGCGGTGGCCGCTGAAATTCACCACCCTGACTTCATTTTGCCGGCAGGCTTCAGCAATAGCGGGAATATCCTTATCACGCCACCCCCAGAACTCAACCCTGCTGAAACCGACTCTGGCAATATTTTCTATCTTTTCTACAGGTGAAAGAGCGGGATAAAGCATTTCAATACAGATAACCGGTTGCAAATGACTCCCCCTTATTTAACTTCCATCACCCCTGGGTGGCTTGCGCCCGGTGCACCTGGTGTGGCCCTGGTGTACTCAGTACGCCCCGTATGCTCAGTACGCCCGCTACACCAGATAAAAGGGTGGGGTTTTATCCCCACCCTTTTCGACTAATTCCATCTTTCGCAAAAATACTTAAAAACCAGCGCTGCCCACTATTAAGGGCAATAGATAACTGTGCTGTCAGCTAAAACCAGAGCACCTTCATGGTCTTGCCGCGGGTTGTTTTGGCATCAGTGCCGCCGCATTTGGCTGAAATGTCAAGCTCCGTTTTACCGCCGCCCTCATTATCGACAACCAGGTAAGTGTAGCGATCCGCATCGAGCAGAGTTGTCA
>DRHE01000102.1 GCA_011049745.1 Spirochaetales bacterium
CAGGGCTTCACCTGTGCCAACAGGAAGATAGTCCCGGATGATCTTTCCTGTAATATCATGGGGAGCAGTACATTTAAGGTTTTCAAACCTACCCTTAATCACACATAGATGTCGATAAAAGACGCCCGGATAAAAATGGATATTGAAATTTGAGAGTTCCGTGTTTAATAGAGCAATAAGCTCAACAGCATCTTCGGTGTCTATATAGCCTGAAGAAAAATCTTCCATCCTGTCATCTTGAATAGTCACCAGATTGCATCTGAACGCACAATCAGCGGCGTTAAGCTCAACACCAATGCTTGCAGCTTCTATAGGACCCCTGCCGCCAGGGTAATAGAGGCAAGGATCGTACCCCAATAAGCTTAGATTAGCCACATCACTGCCAGGTTTAAATCCATCCGGAATTGTCTTCACCATACCCACAAGACCATCCCCGGCTAATAGATCCATGTTCTCAGTTGCAGCGGCCTCTAAAGGTGTTCTGTTGCCGATTCCGGCAACAGGCTCATCAGCCATGCCATCGCCCACAACAAGTATGTATTTCATTTAGATACCTGTTAAGCCACCTCAAAAGAGAGCACGGGCGGCACCGAACAGAGTTCCTTGAGTGGAATATGGCAGTAGATCAGGTGGCCCGGGGATACTTCGATTTCAGACGGCGGTGTGGAAACACAGATCTTCCCCGCTTTTCTGGGGCAGCGTGTGTGGAAGCGGCAGCCGGGTCCGGGATTTATTGGGCTGGGAACTGCTCCTTCAAGACGGATTTTTCTGACGGCAACATTGGTTTCAAGTATGGGGATGGCTGACAGCAGCGCCTCGGTATAAGGATGATAAGGCGGTTGAAATAGCTCATAAGAAGTGCCCACCTCGCATATCTTTCCCATGTACATCACCACTATTCTATTGCTGATGTGGCGAATCACATTCAGATCATGGCCGATAAACAGGTAGCTGATATTATGCTCTTTTTGCAGCTCAATGAGCAGATTAATGATTCCCGCCTGGACGGATACATCCAGGCTTGATATGGGCTCATCGCAGATGATCAATTCAGGTTCCGAGGCAAAGGCCCTGGCTATGCCGATCCGCTGTTTCTCACCCCCGGAAAGCTCATGAGGATATCGGTGCAGATAACGTTCGCCTAATTTAACCGATTCAAGGAGCCTGGCTACCTGTTTTTGCCTCTCTTTCATAGAGCACAGCTTGAAAAGGGTCAGGGGCCTGCTTAGTATCTGCTCAACGGTTTTTTGGGGATTAAGAGTGGAATCAGGATTTTGAAAGATCATCTGTATCTTCTGATTTAGTTCCCTGCTCCGCCTCTTCGCCGTTATCGATACCTTCCCGCCGTTGAAAAGAATCCGGCCCTCATCTGCCTCTAATAGTCCGACAATACAGCGGGCGAGGGTGGTTTTACCGCAGCCGCTCTCTCCCACAATGCCCAGGATCTCTCCCTTCCGGCACTCAAGGCTCACCCCGTCAACAGCCAGGAGGTTACCCCTGCCCACACGAAAGACCTTCTTAAGCTTATCTATTTTCAGCAGGATCTCACGGCTCTCCTTTCCGGGGGATTCCCCTGCAGTTTCTTTATCACCCTGCCGTTTACCCGAGACAATATCGCTTAAATCAAGGACCTTTTCATAGAAGATACATTTTGTCAGGTGGCCGGAAGCGATATCGGTAAGAGGAATGACTTTTGCCAGGCAGACGTCCTCCACCCGGTCACAGCGAGCCGCGAAGATACAGCCGGGCTTTAAATCGGCAATATCGGGTAGAAATCCCTCGATGGCCTGGAGTCTTTCCTGCACAGCCGCCGAGCTGATCTTGGGGATGCAGCCGAGCAGCCCCAGGGTGTAGCCATGCGCCGGTCTGTTGAAAACAGTCTCGACATTGCCCACCTCTATTATCTCACCGGCATAGATAATTGCCACTCGCTCACACACCCTTCTTACAACCCCCAGATCATGGGTAATGTAGAGAATGGCTGAATTGTATATGCTCTTCATCTCCATAATCAGGTCGAGAATTCGGGCTTCTGTGGTAACATCCAGCCCGGTGGTAGGCTCATCCATGATCAGCAGATCGGGATGGGTGCTGAAGGCCATGGCAATCAACACCCGCTGCTGCTGGCCGCCGCTGATTTCATGGGGATATTTTCTGGCCATGCCCTTCGGGTCAGGCATATTGACCTGCTTAAGCATCTCGATGGTACGCTCATAGGCCTCTTCCTTTGACAGATTGAGATGAATACGGAAGACCTCTGCAATCTGATTGCCCACCCGGTGGCCGGGGTTCAGACTGGTCAGCGGTTCCTGGGGAACCAGAGACATCCGCGCCCCGCGCAGGCTTAAAAGCTCAGTGGCAGTCAGGCGGAAGATGTTGGTGCTGCGGAAAGTGATCTTGCCGTTGGCTATTCTGCCATTGCTGGGCAGATAACGCATAATCGCATAAGCGATCGTGCTCTTGCCGCTCCCGGATTCTCCAACCAGGGCGAATGCTTCACCAGCCCCTATTTCAAGGCTTACCCCGCGCACTGCCGGAATATTCTCTCCCAAAGAGGAATAGATTATATCCAGATCCTCGAGCACCAGGGTGGGTCCACCCTCAACTGCAGCCTGATCTCTCTCTGCTGTTACTTTGTCCGTCATAGGGGAACCACCTCCTTCTTTCTGGATCCTTTGGCCAGGAGCAGGTCTTTCAGGCCTTCTCCCAGGAGATTAACACCGATCACCGAAATCACTATGGCAATACAGGGGGCAAATACCGGCCAGGGAGTGAGAAACATATAGCCTCTTTCACTTGAAGCCATGAGCCCCCAGTCCGGGGTCGGAGGGGGCTGGCCCAGACCAATGTAACTCAGGCTAGCGCTCAGCAGGATTGCATAACCGAGACGGATATAATCTATTCCTCTTTGGGAGAGAATATTCCGGCAGTGCGCGGGGTAAG
>DRHE01000103.1 GCA_011049745.1 Spirochaetales bacterium
AGATTCTTGACCATACTCAACGGGCGTATTACCAGGTACATGGAAAGCTCTCTGGCCAGGAAGAGAATAAACAGCACCAACGGCATGAGTTCAAGCGTATAAAAGGATAAATAGATAAAGAAGAATAAGGCAAAGTCGGAAAAGGGGTCTACCCATTTTCCGAAGAGGGTTACCGTCTTGTTCTTTCTGGCCAGCTTGCCGTCATAGTAATCCGTAAGTAAGCCCACAATTAACAGAACCACGGCAATAGTTGTAGAAAAGAGTGTTGCTTCTTTAAGCAGCAGGAAAATTATCAATCCTATGGCAATGCGGGAGAACGATAAGATATTGGGCAGATGTCTATTTAATCCCATTTATTCCAGCTCTCTGGATTTTATTTGCTTACTTAAGTTTGGTCAACATTAGATATTTTATGTTGCTATGAGAACAAAAAGTACCTCTGAAGTAGTAATCATAACAGCGGCAAGAAAAACAGGTTCCCAGATATGAACTTTGGATAAGAGGCTACAGAAAAGTATTAGGGAAAGTAGAAACATACAATGTATCCATTTAGTGAGAAAATACTCTCAGAAGGATATTCTGGGTGGGACGATGAACTCAAAGAACATTCTCGATCATTTTATTGAGTTGACGGACCCGCGTGAAGACAACAAGCGCCATGAGCAGGAGATCATCAATATAGACGGGAAAACGCTGTGTCGTTCCCACGGAAAAGGGAAGTCCGCCATTCATATGGTGAGCGCCTGGGCGAACAAGGCGGGACTCACCATTGGACAGGTAAAAGTAGATGATAAATCGAATGAAATAACGGCAATACCTGAGTTACTTCAAGCTTAAATGCGTTTGCTCTAGCTCTCAGATTCTTTTCAACAAATCCGCCATTTCAATTGCCGCAAGTGCTGCATCCCACCCCTTGTTGCCTGCTTTAGTGCCTGCTCTTTCCAGGGCCTGTTCTAAATTGTCACATGTCAAAACACCAAAGACAACCGGCTTTTCAGTCTTCAAGGATACAGAGGCAATTCCCTTTGCCGTTTCAGCTGCCACATAGTCAAAGTGAGGAGTAGCTCCCCTGATTACTGCTCCCAGGCAGATAACAGCATCATAATTTTTATTTTGCGCTGTCTTCCGGGCAATCAAGGGTATCTCCATAGCACCGGGAACCCGGAAAATGGTTATATTATCCTCTTTTGCCTGATGTCGATACAGGCAGTCCAGAGCGCCCTCCAGCAATTTACCGGTTATCAGCTCATTAAAACGACTGACAATAATGGCAAAGCTCTTGTCCGCTGCAGTAAGTAATCCAGAAACTTCTTTAGGCATTTTTCATTCCTCCTTTTTTCCGTTGCAGGCAATATTCAGCCACATCCTGTACGGTAATGATCTTTAATCCCCAGTTCTCCGCCATTTTTACCAGATCAGCCAGTCCGGCCATGGAGCCGTCGTCAGCGAGTATCTCACAGATCACTCCTGCCGGGGTAAGTCCTGCTAAAGAAGCAAGATACACTATGGCCTCTGTATGTCCCCTTCTATGCAGAACTCCGCCCTGACTGGCGATTAGGGGAAAAATATGACCCGGTCTGGCCAGGTTTTCCGGTTCAGTTTTCGGGTCGATGAGCGCCCTTATGGTTGCTGCCCGGTCGTGAGCTGAAATCCCGGTGCTGGTAGTGCCCACTGCATCTATACTGACCGTGAAATTGGTTTCATGAAGAGCGGTATTGAGTGCGGTCATGCGATCAAGCCTTAATTCCCGAGACCTTTCTTGGGTTATGGGTGCACAAACCAGGCCCCGGCCTTCCCTGGTCATAAAATTAATGGCCTCATGAGAAACCCAATCTGCAGCCATGACCAGGTCGCCCTCATTTTCACGATCATGATCGTCCATCATGATAAGCATTTTCCCAGCCTGCAACTCTACCAGAGCTGTTTGTACGTCAATAAAGACACTTGATTCTTGATTTTTCATACGTATCCCCATGTTTTAAGATTATGTAGAGTATTTTTTTTACCGGTTTTTAAAAGGATGATTCTCTCCACATACTTTGCCAGGACATCTACTTCAAGGTTCATCAGATCACCTCTCTTTTTATACTTAAGCGTGGTTGTTGCGGCCGTATACGGTATAATGCTTATTCCAACCAGATTGTCCTTAAGCTTTGCTACAGTTAAACTGAGTCCATCCAGAGCAATTGAGCCTTCCCCGATAATATATGGCAGTGAAGGTAATGGTACGCTTACTTCCAAATAGTAATTTCTGCCGCGGCGTCGTATCGTTTCAATACGGGCCAGTCCGCTGGTATGTCCGGTAACGATGTGACCGTCAAATCTTTGCCCGGATTTTAAAGCTCGCTCAAGATTTACCAGTCTGCCCGGTCTGAATGTTTTTAGAGTAGTTTTTTCAAGGGTTTCTCCTACCGCTTCCACCAACAGATTGATAGAGGAGCAACCGACTGCCGTTAAACAGGTGCCATCAACACTGACTGAATCGCCTTGATTAAGCTCTAGGGTAATAAGCTCTGCTTGAATGTTGATGCGCAGGCCCCCGGGTATGGAGGTTACACCAGCAACCCTGCCGACTTCTTCGCTGATCCCTGTAAACATCTATAATTCCCCTGACAGTTCATTAAAAAATGTTTTCGTTTCGGGGAGGAGATAAGAAAAAAAGACCCTGGAATATAACAATTCCAGGGTCTGGTTGTATCAGGCAAAAATGATTCTCTACCTTCCGGACTATACCGTCGACACTGGAATTCCACCAGTTCAGTCTGCAGCTAAGCAGAGTCGCGGGCTTTTACCGCCGGTCAGGATTTCTCCTGCCACTTAAAGCAGAAGTCACCTTGCCCCGAAAATCATTTATTATTTTACATCTTATATTATTTTTGTCAAGTCTTTTACAATCCCCTGACAGCCAGTCGCTCTTTGTCCTCCATGGCGGTAACAGCCAAACATTACACCGCCCAAACCTTTGGAAGCTTCAGCAATAACAAGCGGATCGGTACAGTGTTTGGTAGCTTCAACAATATCGCCGGTGCCTGCCTCCCCCTTAAAATATCCGATGCGCACCTTTGCCATCAGTCCGCCAAATACTATGGGGACCGGTTATCCTTAATTTCATAATAACGCTTAACTCATGTTGTTACCTCCACAAGCCCAAGACTCGATCCGGGATGCAGCGGGTTCTGCTTTCCCGTGAGGACTTTCACCTCCGGTTATAATGCACCTCGTGGCGCACCGCAAATGGCTCGATTGTAAAAGACTTGACAAAAATAATATAAGATGTAAAATAATAAATGATTTTCGGGGCAAGGTAACTTCTGCTTTAAGTGGCAGGAGAAATCCTGACCGGCGGTAAAAGCCCGCG
>DRHE01000104.1 GCA_011049745.1 Spirochaetales bacterium
GCGTCTAGATTCCGTGTGAATCAATTGGCACAGGCGGTGGTAGACAATTGGACTAGCAGCGGCGGCAGGAGTTAGCTACCTCACCTCGGAAATCCGGTCTTAAAGGACTCAAATGTTCCGCTGATAAGCTCTTCATGGTCGACGTAGAATTATAGATTTTTGAGCAAAGGGAAAAAATATGGCCAGGCTGAAAATAGTTAATCTAACAAAGCGTTTTGATGATGTTGTTGCCGTGGATAACATGAACCTGGAGGTGGAAGAAGGGGAGTTTATCACCCTGCTGGGTCCGTCCGGGTGCGGAAAGACCACCACTCTTCGATCCATCGCTGGCTTTCTGCCGCTCGATGAAGGGGAGATCTACTTCAATGATCGGTTGATGAATAATATTCCTCCTTATAAGCGCTCAACCGCTATGTGTTTTCAATCCTACGCTCTTTTCCCCCATATGACGGTGCAGGATAACATAAGATTCGGCTTAAGAATGCAGAAGGTCCCCATCGAAGAGCAGACGAAGAGAATTGATGAGATTTTAAACATAGTAGGACTGAAAGGTCTGGAACATAGGAAGCCGGCTCAGCTTTCCGGCGGGCAGCAGCAGCGGGTTGCCCTGGCCCGGGCCGTAGTAATCCGGCCCGAGATTCTTCTATTCGATGAGCCCTTGTCCAATCTGGATGCCAAACTCAGAGAGCGGGTGCGGGTGGAAATCAGAGAGCTCCAGAAGCGCTTGAAGATTACCGCCGTCTATGTAACTCACGATCAGGCCGAGGCTTTGGTTATCTCGGATAGAATAGTTATCATGAATGAGGGCCGCATCGAACAGGTAGGAGACCCTTTTTCCATTTATCGCTCTCCCATTTCAAGTTTTGTGCCCTTATGGTTTTGCCGGCCACCTCAACGAAGAGATCCGTAATATTCCCCATGAATATGGACTGCGCGATTCTTCCGCTGAGCTTGTTCTTCATCCCCTCTCTATACAAAACCAGATCTTCGGGACGCCAACTGAAAAGGACCTCTTTCCCTTTTATTTCTCTGTCGGTCCTGACGGTTAAACGTCCAAAATCCGTCTCTAAAACGAGTTCCTGGTTTGTTCTGGAAATAATGCTGCCTTTGTGAATGTTGGCGTCCCGAAGATCTGGTTTTGTATAGAGAGGGGATGAAGAACAAGCTCAGCGGAAGAATCGCGCAGTCCATATTCATGGGGAATATTACGGATCTCTTCGTTGAGGTGGCCGGCAAAACCATAAGGGCACAGATGGGCAGTGATGTGCACTATCAGGAAGGAGAGCTAATCACCTTAAGTGTGCCGGAAGAAAGATTTCACATTATTAGCTGAAGGAAACCGTATGCCAACCAAAAATAGACTATCCACCCTGCTGCTTCTTCTTCCGGGTGCAGGTTTTATCTTTCTATTTTTGGCCGCAGCTATTTTCATGACTGTGCTTCAGAGTTTAGGCTTTTTCAGCCTCACGCAGGAGTCCCGATTCACCTTCGATTACTGGCGGAACCTTTTTGACCGGCAGGTCATTGATTCCTTTTTATTCTCTTTAAAGGTTGGTGTGGGAAGTTCTTTTGGAACCCTGCTGTTCAGCTATCCGCTGGCCCTGTTTATGCGAAAAAAATTCTTTGGCAGAAAACCCCTCGGTTCCATGCTGAAAATACCCCTTTTCGTACCCGCTTTAGTGGCGGCCTTTCTAATCATCAACTTGATCGCCTACCATGGGATGTTAAATCACATCCTTATGGCCCTGGGTATCATAAAGGAGCCCTTGAGGATGCTCAGGGATAAATTCGGCTGGGTTGTCCTGTTTATTCAAATATGGAAGAATCTACCCTTTCAGCTCTTAATTATTTCCGCTTCTCTGGAAACAATCCAGACTGATATCGAGGATGCGGCCAGAAACCTCGGCGCGAATAAACTGGCTTTGGTCCGTTATATCATATTCCCCCTTTCCATTCCCGGCATTCTGGTGGCGGTCATACTGGTTTTTATAAAGACTTTCGGAGATTTTGCCATAACCTCAGTTGCCGGACCCATATACCCGGTCTCTATCTCGGTACGGATGTATGCGGCGGCGAACATGTTTCAGGAATGGAATCGGGCGGCCGGAATCGGGGTGGTTATTATTGTAACCGCACTGTTGTTTGTATGGCTGTACTCCCGGCTGGCTAAGATGATGCAGGGGCAAAAATAAGATGGAACAGAAATTGGTGCCCTATTATAGGATCGTAGAAAAGAGACAAAGAACGCTCAGAGGTATCATGGTAGTGTTCTTTATCGTAGTACAGATCGTCTGGATCGGCCTCCCCATGCTGATGGCCGTGTTCTGGTCTCTGGTTAATCCCGATCATCCCTGGTCCTATCCCCAGGTTTTTCCCTCTCATCTTTCTTTGGCCCAGTGGGATTATGTGTTCAAGTTTACCAACATTATACGGGCTCTAGGGACAAGCTATTCTATCGCGCCGCTTGCTACAATTTTTACTTTCCTCCTGGCCCTTCCCACTGCCTATGTTCTGGGCCGAAGAAGGTTTCAAGGAAGAGAAGCCATCAAGATACTGATTCTCCTGCCCATCATAATGCCGGGAATGGTAACGGCACTTTTCTTGAGCCGGGTGTTCAGCTTTATAGGTCTGGACCAGAACTTCTTTGGCCTGGTATTAGCTCATTCTCTTATGGGAATGCCCTACATGCTGCGTATTCTTACCACCAGTTTTGAAGCCATCCCTCAAGACATCATAGACGCTGCAGAAAACCTGGGGGCCACTAGCTTTGTAAAATTCAAAGAGATCTTTATCCCCATGGTACTTCCCGGACTCTTTGCCGGAACAATTTTCACTTTTATAACCAGTCTGGAGGAGTTCAGTCTGACCTTTGTTATCGGTACGCCGACCTTCGAGACCATACCGACGATTCTTTTTTCCTTTTTAGGCTATCATTTTATCCGAACCAATGCCGCAGTGGTGTCGCTCATTTTAATGATTCCTAATATTGCCATGCTCTTCGTGGCTGAACGGTTCCTGAAAACGGAATATCTGGCTGCGGCCTTTGGAAAGATGTGAATACCAGGTGATGCAAAGAAGGGAGGTGATCAGGATGGTTTAGAAACAGAATCTCACTCGTTGAAACCAAATATTATAAGGAGAGAAAAAAATGAAGAAATGTTTGATGATCGGTTTGATTTTGCTGTTTGCAGGCGGTCTTCTGTTTGCAGGCGGCAAGCAAGAGAAAGAAGAGCTTGATTACTCGAGCATGAGTTGGGATGAGATCGTATCGGCAGCTAAGGAAGAAGGTGAAGTTACATTCTATTCCTGGTGGGGTGAAGAGTGGTGGAAAACGGCTATGACGGATTTTTCCAAGAAGTATGGGATCAAAGGCAAAGTAATCATGGCTGAAGGCACCGCTACGATGAATAAGATCCTTGCCGAAAAAGATAAGGCAGTGGGAACGATAGACGCTGTGCTTATAGGCGGCAATAGGGTAAAAACCGGCATCGATGCGGGGATATTCTATGGGCCCATAATCAATATGATTCCCCATGGCGATAAGCTGGACCCCAAGTTGGCAACATTACAGGAAGGAGTACGGACTGGGGGATACCTGGTACCTATCTACCGGAATCAGACGGGCCTGCTGTACGATCCGCAGAGAGTTAGCAATCCTCCTCATACCTGGAATGAGCTGGTGGCCTGGATAAAAGCCAATCCCAAACAGTTCGCCTACTGTAATCCTGACAAAGGTGGATCCGGGCAGGCATTCGTACAAACCGTTATTGGATACCTGACTGGCGGACTGGACAAGTACGCAGGCGATACTGAGCTGGATCCGGCTAAGGTGGCCAACTGGAACCTGGCCTGGGACTGGCTCAATGAGGTAGAAGAAGACACGGTCATTACCGCATCTAATAATGAATCGATAGACAGATTGAATCAGGGTGAGGTTTCTCTGATCGTAGCCTGGGATGACGATGTTCTGGTTAACTTGAAGAAAGGCACCCTTTTTAAACGAGCAAAACTCTACATCCCCAATATGGGTTTCCCGGGAGGCGGCGATACTGCTGGTGTATTAAAGAATGCTCCTCATAAGGCGGCCAGCTTGCTCTTTATTGCCTATTTGACCGAAGCGGATAATCAGATCCGGATGAATGAAACGATTGGAAGTTATCTGGCCAGGACGGATATTAAAGGGAAACAGGCTCTCTTGCCGGAATCAGAAAGACAAAAAAACGGCGTGATCTGGATTCCCGCTCCCTATAAGGCGCACTTTAAAGCGGAGTTCGTCAAGAATGTGATGATGAAATAGGCTTTTCTTTTTCTGGATGAATGCGGCCTGGAAGTTATTTTTCCTTCCGGGCCGCTTTATTCTAAGGGCTGCAGTAAACAGCAAATGCGGAATTACAAACGCTGTACAAATGAGTTTTGCTGCCTGAAAAAATCGAGGATTCAGAGATTTGTTTGGATTATGTGGCGATTATCAATCATAGATGTCATGGATCTTTAAATTATACAGACGCCATCTTCATAGGAGTTTCACATGAGAAGGATCGATCTTGGAGGTGAATGGAGGCTTCGACCGATCAACAGTAGTGAAGCTGTAACAGCGTCGATACCCGGTGATATCCATTCAGCTTTGTTAGCCGCCAAAAAAATATCGGATCCCTATTGGGGCATGAATGAGCTTGATGTTCAATGGGTGGGCCGGGAAGACTGGGTCTACTCCCGGAATTTTTCAGTAGACGCTGATTTTTTGAAAAAAAGCTCCATTTTTCTCAATTGCGACTGCCTTGATACCATCACGAAGATCTATATTAACGGACACGAAGTCGGTAAAACGGAAAATATGTTTCTTCGCTATCGCTTCGAGGTCAAGCCTGTTATAAAAACTGGGCTTAATGAAATCGCTATACTCTTTAAATCGGCTGAGAAGCAGGCAATCACGGCCAGTAAGAAATTACCCTATGAGATGCCCTACTCTATTTACCCTGTGCAGTCGCCTCACCGCAATCTCATTCGCAAGGCTCAATGCCATTCAGGCTGGGATTGGGGCTGCTGTTTGATGGTGGCTGGAATTTACGGTGACATTTATCTGGGCGCCACATCGTCAGGGCGAATCGAATATGTCTATACTGAACAGAGGCATTTCCAGGAGGGGTGCACAGTCACCGTGACTGCCGAGTTTAAATCCATAAAAACAGGAGAGCTTATTTTTATGGTTCGCCTCGGCGAGCTCCGGAGCAAAGAGGTGGTTCCGGTAGTTCCGGGATATAATCATTTTGTAGCTGAGTTTGATCTAGTGGACCCAAAACTATGGTGGCCACAGGGATATGGGGAGCAGCCGCTTTATGAACTGAGTGTGAGGGTGGGAAGCGATGAAGCAAAGAAAAAAATAGGGCTGCGAACCGTTGAGATCATCAACAAAAATGACAGCATCGGCAAATCGATGATTATACGGGTGAACGGAACAGACATTTTCTGTAAAGGAGCCAACTGGATACCCCTTGATGCTCTCCCACAAAGGCAAACCCGGAGCGGCTATAATAGTATCCTCTCCAGCGTCGTACTCGCTCATATGAATATGTTGCGTGTATGGGGCGGTGGTCAGTACGAAGCAGAGGTGTTTTACGATTTATGTGATGAAAAGGGGATATTGGTTTGGCAGGATTTGATGTTTGCCTGTGCTCTTCATCCGGCCACGCCTGCTTTTCTCGAAAATGTAGAAAAGGAGGTGAGACACCAGGTAAAAAGGCTCCGTGATCATCCAAGCATCGCCCTCTGGTGCGGAAATAATGAAAACCTTGGCGCCTTAACAGAGCATGAGGCATCGAGGGAAAATCGGGATCGCTATCTGGTAGACTATGACAGATTAAATGAGGGAGTCATAGGTAAAACCGTGGCGCGTTGCGATCCTGGACGGCCCTTCTGGCCGAGCTCGCCGTGCGGAGGAGAGGGGGATTACTCCGATTGCTGGCATGACGATTCACGTGGTAACATGCACTATTGGGGAGTCTGGCATGAAGGAAAGTCCTTTGATGCCTATTATGATGTACACCCTCGCTTCTGTTCTGAGTTTGGTTTTCAATCCTTTCCTTCCCTGGACACGATCCGCAGCTTCACCGATGAAAGCCAGTTCAACGTAACCGCTCCGGTAATGGAACAC
>DRHE01000105.1 GCA_011049745.1 Spirochaetales bacterium
AAAGCAGTTGTTCCCGGTTTAACCGGTAGGGATCAGGCTTTTCTGCGTGAAGCCTATCGCCGCTACCGGCTCCAGAGCAAGCTGCCCACTGAACTGGTTAGAAAAATTGCCAAAGAGACTTCCCTGGCCCTGGCTAAATGGGCTGAGGCCAGAGAAAAGGCGGATTTCGCCATTTTTTCCGGCAACCTGGAAACAATTCTCACACTGGTACGGGAAAAAGCAGATGCCCTGGGCTATGAGGAGCATATATATGACCCGCTGCTGGCTGAATTTGAGCCCTGGATGAAGACCAAAGAGCTCCGGGAGGTTTTTCAAAGCGTGCAGAATGGTTTGACGGCTCTGCTTTCCCGGATTACAGCTTCGGGAACAATAGTGGAAAGCAGTTTCCTCAAGCGGGAATATCCGGTTGAAAAGCAGCGGCAGCTCTCCCTGAGCGTGCTAAAGAGTATGGGCTATGATTTTAAGTATGGCCGCCTTGATCTTTCTACACATCCCTTTACCATAACCCTGGGCCCGGCTGATGTAAGGCTGACAACTCGGTATGACCGCAACTTTTTCCCCAAGGGGCTCTTCGGCACTATCCATGAGGGCGGCCATGGTCTCTATGAGCTCGGTATTGCGCCGGAGCTTCATGGCAGCCTGCTCGCAGACGGCACCTCTATGGGGATTCATGAGTCACAATCCCGGTTATGGGAAAACTTTGTCGGCCGCAGCAGGGCTTTCTGGCGCTGGTTTTATCCCCAGGTAAAAGAGTTATTTCCCGCCGCACTTGCAGATATCGATCTTGACACCTTCTACCGGGGCATCAATAGGGTGGAACCTTCCTTTATCCGGGTAGAGGCGGATGAGGTGACCTATAACCTCCATATTATACTGCGCTTTAACCTGGAGAGGGCCCTGGTAAGCGGCGACCTTAAAGTGAAGGATCTTCCAGAAGCCTGGAATCAGGAATCCAGGGAGCTGCTGGGGATTACGCCGCCTGATGTTTCTCTCGGAGTGCTTCAGGATATTCACTGGTCAATGGGGGGCATCGGTTACTTCCCCACTTATGCGCTGGGCAACCTCTATGCGGCCCAGTTTTTTAAGACCTTAAAGAAGGAGCTTCCCCGGGCAGAGGCTGAAGTGGAAGGGGGCAACTTCAGCGCTGTTCTGGTCTGGCTGCGGGAGAAAATACATTCACCAGGCAAGGTCTATACCGCAGGAGAACTATGCACCCGGGTAACCGGGGAAACCCTTAATCCCGACTATTATCTACAGTATCTGGAAGAAAAGTACAGTGCCATCTACGGGTTCTGATTTTTACCTGTTGAATTTCCCCTTTATCAGCAGCCCCTATCCCTGGATATTCTTCTGTGCCCTCTTTTTCGGCGCTGCCTTAAGCGGGGCAACCCGTTTTACCGGAAAACGGCGTCGGCAGGAGAGGGATGTACAGCGGGCGAAAAATCTGAAGTGGCTGCTCTTTTCAATTTATCTCTCACTTTCCCTGCTTTTTCTCCTGGGTGCAGTCTTTATTTCCGGCCTGATGGCGAAGGAGGGCTTAAGGCTGCTCTATTTTTTTTCCGGCTCCGCCCTCTTTTTTTTCCTGGCTTTCCGCTTTAAAAAAACAGCGGGAATTACCTTTCTGCTTTTACTGGTTCTTTTTTCAGTCGCGGTGCTCCTCTTTCTGCAGACTATTTCCGCGTTTACCGGTGAAACTGAGATAGCTAAAGTTCGCGTTATTTCAGTCAAAGAGGATACAATGCGCCTGGAAGTGGTGCCGGTGACCGGGGAGTCTGTTATTATTGACATGCAGGGCAGTTACTTTGCGCCAATTGTGCGGGTGATTATCTTTGATGATTATTATGTGTTCCTCGGCGCTAAGAGTTGGTATCGCTTTGAAGGGCTGACATCATTCCGTGTGGAAAATATCGAGGGAAAACCGGTCTTCAAACAGGAGGATACGGATTTTTATTTTCCCGGCCCGGCGGGTATTTCCAGCAGGCTATATTCCTGGTTTGAAGAAAATGAAGAAAAAATACCCGGAGTGAAAGCAGTACAGATTGAGATGGATTTAAAGCGGGCCAGAGAATTATTGACTTATTTGATTATGCTGCAGAATGACGGCGGCATCCAGATTGTAATTGACGGTTAATCTACTTTTTTTCCCGGTGGATCGATTGAAAGGCGCTTTTCAGGAATATGAATTTATCAATTGCTGAGACAGCGACCAGCAGTCCGGTTGCGTACTCCAGGACAGAGACCACCAGGGTATCGCCGATTACGGGGATATTTAAAAGTTCCATCAGCTCCAGGGCATAGAGTGTCATAGTGGCAAAGACCACAGCCTTTCCCCGCCGGGTAACGATCATTTTATTGTAGGCCTTTTTGAAATGAAAGGTAATCATACCCGCGCTCTGGATTAGCAATCTTCCGGTTATAAGGATAAAGAACCAGGTGGGGATCAGATGATAGAAGTAATAGACAAAAGATATGCCCAGTATATTAACATAATCACTCGAAGAATCGATATATCTGCCAATGCGGGTGGTCTGATGGAGCCGCCGCGCCAGGAAACCGTCAAAGAGATCGGTAAGAAAGATGCAGATAAGCACCGGTAAAACAATAGTCAAAATAGGGATCTTCTCCAGGTTGAGCAGCAGGAAGAGCACGGTGGGAAGGGAGCTCAAGCGCAGAAAAGAGAGCAGGATGGGCAGATTGACATTCTTTAACCGAGCCTTAGTTTCTTCGAGAAAAAAGGCGCCGTTCACCTGATTCAATACGTAAAGTATGAAGGTGTGGTACAGGAACACGGAGAGCAGAAAGAGAGCGGTAATGTGGAAATCGATATCGAAAACAAGAGCGATCGTGGAACCGGAGAGCAGGTGAAAGAGGAAAAATGATATCACTAGATTAAAAATTACCTTGGTGAGCTGCTCTTCCCTCCTTAATTCCGCCTGAGGATTAAAGATCAGGGGTTTTATATACCAGTATAAAGAAACCACTGACACGGTGACTAAAAGGATAAGTATGTATTTTGATATGGAGCCTAACAGGTGATAAGTGATAAAACCCAATTGATTGGTAATGAGCATAGCAAGAATGAGCAGTGAGCCGGTTATCTGCAGAGCTGTTTTAATCTTGCCGGGTATTTTGGCGCCGGGGTCTAGATTCTTGACCATACTCAACGGGCGTATTACCAGGTACATGGAAAGCTCTCTGGCCAGGAAGAGAATAAACAGCACCAACGGCATGAGTTCAAGCGTATAAAAGGATAAATAGATAAAGAAGAATAAGGCAAAGTCGGAAAAGG
>DRHE01000106.1 GCA_011049745.1 Spirochaetales bacterium
CAAATTGCCCTCAGATGCCTTAAAATCAGTTATTCAGGCTCTTTTGTAACCTCATTCTAACACATATGCGGATTAAATACAAGGCTTATTGCTAAGTTTTTTATTGCCAAAATCAAGGACAGAACTTCTGAGACAGCCTACTAGATATACAGTCCCTTGACCAAAGAATAGCAATAGCTAACATTACCTAATGCGGCATAAGGGTAAAAGCAGCAAGGCGAGTGGAGCGAGCGGAGCGAGTGCAGCACGTACGGCGAGCAAAGCGAGAAAAGCGCGCTGTATGGTTCTTCTGCTTTTTCTGATCATAGTAATGCTCATAATTATTCTTCTCCTCTTTCCCCGCGCAGAAAAAAAGCCGGAGCCTGTTGAGGAGAAGGAGCTTGCACCGGCTGCTGTTCCCCCGGAAAAGGCTGTGGAATGGTCCTATATCTCCCTGGTAATCGATGATGCCGGCTATAACATGATCAATCTAATAGAACTTTTAAAATTGCCGGCTGCCTTTACCGTATCTGTGCTCCCGGGACTCCCTATGAGCCGGGAGGCCGCCAGGGAGGTAACTAAGGCGGGTAAGGAGGTTATCCTGCACTGCCCCATGGAAGCGCTGAGTGGTGAGGACCCTGGGCCCGGCGCTATTCTTTCAACTCACCATGCGGAGGAGATTGATACCATATTAAGCAGCAATTTTTCTTTTGTGCCCGGGGCCGCCGGCACAAATAATCATATGGGTTCAAAAGTTACTCCGGATCAGAGAGTAATGGCTGAGGTTATGCTCTATTTGAAAAACCACAATAAATTTTTTCTGGACAGCAAAACCACAGCCGATTCTGTTGCCCGGCAGGAGGCCCTTAAGCTGGGAGTGCCCTATTTAGCGAGAGATGTATTTCT
The DNA here is from genome assembly GCA_011049745.1 of Spirochaetales bacterium. Classification (GTDB taxonomy): domain Bacteria; phylum Spirochaetota; class Spirochaetia; order SZUA-6; family DRHE01; genus DRHE01. The sequence goes on from DRHE01000106.1 coordinate 886, forward strand.
TGACAATGATCCGCAAAGGGAGGCAGTTAAGCAACAGTTCTTAAAGGGTATGGAAATAGCCGGCAGCCAGGGCTCAGCTGTCTTGATCGGTCATGCGCAGAACCCGGCTGTGGCAGAGGTCCTGGCGGAGCTCTATCCGCTTCTGGGAGAGAGAAGAATCAAGATGATAACTCTGAATAAATTACTATTTTTAAAAGGGATCATAGCAAATGATAATTCTGGGGATTGAGTCCTCCTGCGATGAGTGCGCCGCTGCCGTAGTTGAGAAGGGTAAAAAAATATTGAGTAATATAATCTACTCGCAAGTTAAGTACCATCAACCCTTTTACGGCGTGGTTCCTGAGATTGCTTCACGCAAGCATCTGGAAACAATTGAACCGGTAGTGGCAGCCGCAATTTCTGAATCCGGTGTGGCCGTGGATGATCTTGATGGATTAGCCGTTACCTACCGCCCGGGACTTATCGGTTCACTCCTGGTCGGGCTTTCCTATGCCAAGGGTTTGGCCATGTCGCTTAAGAAACCCTTTATCGGCATTGATCATATCCTGGCTCATCTTTATGCGTGCCATCTCGAGTATGATCTCTCCTATCCCCACCTGGGACTTTTAGTTTCAGGAGGTCATACCCTGATTGCCCTGGTGCGCAGTTTTGAGAAATTTGAAGTTCTGGGTACTACTATTGATGATGCCTGCGGTGAAGCCTTTGACAAAGTGGCCAAATATTATGATCTTGGTTTTCCCGGCGGCGCAGCCATTGATCGTTTAGCAATTAAAGGGGATGCCCGGGCTTTCAATTTCCCGAAACCCTCATTACACAAGGGCGATCATCTCTTTGATGTCTCTTATTCCGGCTTGAAAACAGCAGTTGTCAACCAGTTGGATCAATTCTGGAACAGGGATTATGAAAAAAGCAAGGAAAATATTGCAGCTTCTTTCCAGAGAATAGCAATCGATATGCTGGTGGATCGTGTGCTCAAGGCTTCGTCAGCCACCGGTTTAAAGATGGTCGTAGCCGGGGGTGGAGTTGCAGCTAACAGTTATTTACGGAAACGTCTTTCGGAGGAAGCGGATTTAGAGGTAATATTTCCCTCTATGAAACTATGTACGGATAATGCGGCCATGATTGCCGGATTGGGATACCATTTTCTAAGCCGGGGCAGAGAGTCAGATTTGAACCTGAACGCCCAGGCAAGGGTGCCCGGGTTCCGCCGGAGTTATCCTTGAAATAAGTTCTTACTTAAAAATTAGCTTTTAAAAGATCGTATTACTCAGCTCAGCCAGGTCATCATTGTCTATCGGTAATCGCGGTGTGGATATCTGTAGTGTAGATATGAGTTTGCGGGCAATAAGATCGATGGATTGGGAAAACCGGGAGTCGGGCTCCAAAATAAAAAAAGGCAAGCGCTCGATAATGGAGCGGTAGATGCCCTCTTCCCTGGGAATAAAGCCGATATATTCCAATTCACAGCCCATATTCTTTCTGCTGATATTTCGCAGGTCCCTGCCGATTGCAAGATCCTGATCGCTCTGTGCCATGTTTATCACTACTCCGGGGAAGAAAGCTGAAATTTGTTTTTTAGCCAGGGCTCCCGATTCCTGATTAAAGGAAGAGATGTTTGTGATTAGGTTAGCGAATGATAAATCTGAATTCTCAATACGGTTGCCAATAAAATTATGGATAATGCGTCGTTCCTCACTCCTGGCCGGGAAACTTCGATGCAGCAGGCGGTAGAGCGTAGTTTTCAAAAAGCTGTACAGATTGAGTATCGCTGTAGTCTCCGGAATGGTAATCAGAATGCCGGAAAAAGATAACAGGAAGAAGTCAATTATGTTATAAGTGCTGCCTGCAGAGAGATCAAGTATTATATAGTCGGCCATTAATCTGCCTATGCCTCTGATTATCTTCTGTTTCATGAAGAACGGCAGGTTGGCGGTGCCGGGTAGTAATGAATCTCCGTGGATGAAATAGAGTCTTTCTATTTCAGTCTCTACCAGCAGCGCCTCCAGGCTCTCTTCTTTTTTATATATAAAGCTTCCCAGCCCTGAATATCTGTTCTTTATTCCCAGGCAGGTGTGCAAATTTGAGCCGCCCAGATCGAGATCGATCAAGATAACGGTTTTACCGCGGGCAGCAAGAGCCACCCCCAAATTGGCAACAAATATTGATTTTCCTACTCCGCCTTTGCCGCTGGCAACGGGCAATATTTTTGTCATGGGTATAAAGAATAGGTTATTGAGCTGATAATTTCAAGATTCTAAACTATTTCTGCACTTCGATTTACCGGTTACCGGAAAAATCTTGAAGAACTTTATCAACTTGACACAAAAAGCCGATGGATTTATCGTATATATAATAATATAATTGAAGTAAAGATGTACTAAAGTAAGGAAGGCGGATTGTTTAAGCGCATATTCAGAGATATTATTATTATCTTTTTCCTGATTATCATCAGCGCGGCTTCCCTTTATTCTGAGGAGGAAGCAAAGCATAGGGTCTGTATTCTGCTGCAGGTGGGCCTCTCTGAGTCTAGAAAATGGGATCTCTTCCGGTACGTGATTACCGATGCTATGCGGGTGGAGCTCAATCTGGTTGATTTCAGTGTTATCCCGATTAGTGAATGGCGGGAAGTTAAAAAGAGAGAGCAGTTCAGTGATACGGATCTGCTGCGCGGAGCCAATGCTGTCAGCCTGGGGCGAATGGTCGGGGCTGACCTTGTAATCAGCGGTTTTGTCAGGGTTGATCAGGGCAGAATACTCTTCTCATTAAAGAGTTACGACACGGCAACGGGTAGGTTAACCGGAGCCGTAGTAAAAAGCGGCAGGGCCGGGCTCCATGTTTACACTCTGATAAGTGAAGCGGCTGCGGAGTTAATCCCTGTGCTCAAAGAGGAGATCAACCCTCTGCCGCAGGAAGTTATTATTATGCAGGAAGAGAGGGTGGTAAAGGATATTATCTATGAGGAAGAGGTCTCGGAAATGGGCAGATTGATCCGGGTCACTCTTATTGCCCGGGCAGAGGATGAAGGAGCCGAGATCCTGCTGGCCGGAGACCGCTTAGCCGGCCGCATAACTAACGGCAAGCTCTCCTTTACTACTAAAGCCGATACTAAGCTGGTAATAGTGAACCGAAAAGAGGGATATCACCCCGACCGGCAGGTTTTCAAGCTGGGAGACAGGGATAAACGTATTAAGTTGAGACCTCTTATCCCCATTGCCAGTCGTGGTCTGGAGCTTGAATATACCTCCATGCAGATGCTGGGATTGGGCGCCGCCTACCGTTATTATATTAAACCGGATCAATTCTTAGTCAGGGCGGCCGACTACCTATATCTGCAGTATCCCTTCCTGAATCCCAATGCCAGGCCAGTAGTGCATAACGATTTTATGCTACAGGTCGGGCACTATGTTTTGTTTCCCCCCAGTTCCCGTTTCCGGGTTATGGTAAGCACCGGTTTGGGCGCTGTCATTACCCTCTTTACTGATTTCAGTTTGTACAGCAATATGGATAATCCCATTTTTACCGATTTTTACTGGAATATCTTAGGTTTCTGGCTGGAGGCGAATTTCAGCCACTGGTCATATTTCTACCGGGCAGACATGAGGTATGCCCTGGGCTGGGGCAATAACCTTATGGGCGCAGGTGGTTTCTCTGGGGGCGGCCCGGTTTTGACAATTGGAGCGGTTAAAAAATGGTAAAGAAAATTTTGATTTTACTTGCCCTCAGCCTTGTTCTGGCCGGCTGTGCTCTCTTTTTCGGCTCTCCCTTTCCCGCTTACCTGCCCTTTGTGGAAAATATGGTGGACTTAAGCGATAAGGTGGGAGATGTTGATCCGGACGACCATGGAGTCTATAAGCTTCACCTGCTCAACAACTTCATCTTTCTAACCATCGAGGATCAGAGACTGATAATTCTTGACATCAACCTGAAGGTGCTGAAGGAGTATAACGGCAATTACGGCAGGCTGGGAGTGTACAGCCCAGCTACTTCTGTGTACTTTATCGGCGATGAAGAGTATGATACTGGTTTTGCTTACGTAGGCGCTAGTATTTATAATGCTGGTGGTGTTGGCTATTTCGATCCGGTTAATATTGGCGCTCCTAATAGTATTGAGGTATTTCAGACCGACGCTTTCATGGGTACATTGGATAGAAGTGGTGATCCTCCCGGATTATTATCCGTACCGATCAACCCGGGAATGAACCTGGAGGCAATCGCTTATGACGATCTCGCTGCCATGGGTTATCTTTTCTTCTGGAATTTTGATAGCGAGGAAGCGCAGGTAATGAGTGTTACCGGCGTAATCTTGACCGGTGCAATAGCACCGCTGCCGCCGCCAATCAATTTGGACGTATCAGATCATGACCCCGAGTTTCACTATACCCGTGACGGCTATGTAGTAACCACTGAGAGCAGGTCTCAGCTCTTTGATCTGTTTTCCGGCGAAGAGGAAAAAGCCATATATGGCGGCAGGGTGGAACAATTTGCCAGCGCCTATGATATTGACGGCAATACCTTCTATTATTTTAACGGTGATAACAAAACCCTGTATCGCTGCAATACCTGGTGGTAGAGATGAGTAAGAAAGCAGCGCTATTCGCTATATTATTTCTACTCTTTTCAATCAGCCTCTTTGCCGATGGTGAAATCCTTATTCCCAGACGCTTATTTATCTTCTTTGAGAGCGGCGAAGAGCTGAACCGGAGGGAACAGATCATGCTTGAAGAGAGCCTGGTCGCTAATCTGGCCGCAAAAACAGAAGTGATAATCGTAGAGGGCGTAGAAAGCAAGCCTCTGCCCCAATCTGTGGAGGAAAGGGGAGCCAGGGCTTCCGAACACAAAGCTGACTGCTGGCTGCTGGTAAAGGTTCGGCCACAGGATTCTCAACTCGATATTGCAGCAAGTTTATTCGATATTTCCGGTGAAACCCTGCTCTGGGAAAAGAGCTTCAATGGCACAAAGAGGCTTCAGGAACTGGAGAGTGCTCTCTGGCAGGGGCTGGTTGGTGCTGTCGAAGAAGCCCTGCCGCCGCGGGCTCAAGAGTTTGTTGTAGAAGAGATTATCAGGAAGGTGAGCGAAGTGCAGGTGGTGGAGAAGATCGTAGGGGTGCACCTGACTATTGAGGCTCTCCCCGGAACCAAAATCAGCGGCCTTACTAAAGAGCAGATAATTATTCCCGAAGAGGGCAGGGTGACTCTTGAGGTGCCCGGGGGCGCGACCTACCAGATAAGAGCAGCAAAAAAGAGTTACTATGCGGAGGAGCTGGGTTTTTTTATAGATAAAGAGG
>DRHE01000107.1 GCA_011049745.1 Spirochaetales bacterium
AGCTGGAGTGCGGCAGAAACCGTGGATTCGGTTAATACCGGGATTTATGCCTCTTTTTCCCTGGCCTTTGATAGTTCGGGTACACCCTGCATTGCCTATTATGACAGTGCCAATACACAGGCAAAATTTGCCTATCACGACGGCTCATCCTGGGTCACTTCCCTGATCGAAAGCAGCTCATACCATGGTCAGCATATCTCCCTGGCCATCGCTTCAGATGGCTCCATCCATGTCAGCTATTACAACGGCTATGATGCAGAATTGAAGTATGCCTATGCACCTGATTACACATCAGCATTTACAATCACTGAGGTAGACAGTTTTCTCATTACCGGCTTCGATACGGCTATTACTGTAGATGGTTCAGACCAGCCCCATATTGCCTACCTGAACTGGACTACTTCAACTATCTATTATTCTTATTACGATGGCTCCAGCTGGCAGACCTTGAGCGCTCCTGCATCCATAGGCGCAGCTAATGACACCGGGCTTTCTATCGGGATCGACGCTTCGAGCTACCCTCATATTGGCTATGTTGACGGTACGGGAAGCGCACAGATAATCTACCGTCCTTAATCGAAGAGAGAGTACGCAGAAGGAAGGGGCTTTAAGCCCCTTCCTTCCTTAAAACCAGTATGTTCTGATGGATCATTGAAGGGATGTACTGGTACTGATAGCCATAGACATGGAGGGATTTGCTCACATCATACCAGACAATATTGGCCTTCAGGGTAAGGCCGATATCTTCCAGCATACAGGCCAGATCAGCGCTTAAGAAATGGTATCGCCCCTGGTTATACATATCGCCTATAAATACGGCCAGGTAGCCATCTGTTTTCAGCAGGGGCACGGCTTTACTGAAAACACCCTTCAGATCGGAAAGCCACTCCGCCTTGCTCTGATAACTGACCTGCTCAAAGGGGGAAAGCCGGGATTTTCTATTCTCCTTTGACACTTCACCCGCTTTCTTATACCTTCCCTTACTCTTTTCCGCCTTGTCCATACGCCAGTAGGGCACATCAGTTAAAATAAAATCGAATACCACCCCATCAGCTGCCAGCTGGGGCAGCACCTGCCTGCTGTTGCCGCAGATAAAGCGCTGAGCATTTAGCTCCTCCAGCCTGCAGACCTCTTCATAGATCTCAATATAGCGGCTGTCCAGCTCAATACCGACGGCATTGCGCCGGCATAGGGCGGCACCCAGCAGGGTGCCGCCCACACCGGCTAACGGGTCTAAAACCAGGGCTCCCTCTTTGGTAAATACCTTTATCAGGTCAGCGCATAGATCCGGAGGTTTCTGGCCGCCGTGCTGCGACCGCAGCCGGTGCTGCATGTTGGGGGGATACTGTTTATTTATTACGCTTTTGCTCCAGTAGACCCACTCTTTTCCGGTAAGCTCGTTAAGCCTGTTCAGGCTTGAGTAGAAACCCCGGCTGGAACCATCAGCGGTAAAAAGCTCGACTTTACCTGCTTTACTCACCGTGCTGTTGACTACAAACCTTTTTCTTCCAGGTAATCAAGCAATACTTCTTCCCCCACATAGCCCAGCTCCAGGGCCATAATGCCGAATAAACCGTCATTACCATCCCGCTGTCTCTGCAGAATGTCCTGTACCTGCTCTTTAGTCATAGCGCCTACCTTTACCAGTCCTTCACCTATCTTCTCTTCCGTATTCATTGCGGCCATTCTCCCCTATTTAATTCCTGCAGGATTGATAATAATTACTTTGCCCCCCTCGGTTCCCACCAGCAATTTTTCTTCCCAGAGAAGCGGGGTAGTTGTGATATTTTCCTCCAGGAGCAGGCTCTTTTCAATTACACCGGTTGCCGCATTAACTACATCGAGCCTGGCCTTATCGAATCTGCCCTCATAGCGCCCCAAAAACAGCTTGCCGGCACTGTAAAGAGGCGGAGCTGAAACCCCGTTTATCGGTTTAAAGAGCTCTTCCCCGCTTTCCAGAGACAAAGCGAAAAGCACATCCCCGTAGAGAGCATATAGCCCTGATTCACCGTAGGTCAGGGTGCAGAAGTTTTCCGCGGGCAAAGAGAGCTGCTGCTGCCAGAGAACCTCGCCTTCAACTAAATCCACAGCCACAACACTTCCGGTGCTGGAACTCAAAAATATGAGATCATCAAAGAGCACGGAAAAGAGCGGGCTATCCTTCAGAGAGCCGGTTGGTATTATCGAATCGAAACCGCCCTGTTCATCGATCTTCAGCACAATACCCTTCTTATTTACCATGATAATGCGCTCATTCTGTACTTGCGGGCTCATTATCGAACCATCCGGTATTTTTATTTCCGCAGTGAGGTCGCCGCTGTTCAGATCAAAAACCTTTATTTTATCATTATCCGGAAAAATTCCCCTGTTATTGAAGATCGCCACCCTGCGGCCGAAATTATAGGCCGCCCCACTTTCTACCGGCAGACTATTCACCAACTCCCCGGAATTAATATCAACAACCACAAACCTCTCTTTGCCGATAAAATAGGCCCGTTGGCCGCTGATAAGGGGAAATGAGTTGTAGCCGGTATTTTCTCCAAGAGAGATCCGGCGCTGGACAGCACCCATAATATCGGCAAGCACAATTGTGCCCTCTGCATCCACGCCAATAACCTTATTTGCTTCAACATAGAGCTCCCCGGCAAGGGCTGCCGGTGAAAGAGAAAAACTGCCCACTACAGCCAGCAGATCCAGGCTGACCTCATAGTCTCTGATTTCTTCAGTTACTATAATTTTCAGTTCTTTGTCTTCATAACCATCCCGGGATACTTCAACCAACAATTCCTTGCCAACAGGGAAAGTGGAGTTGAACCTGCCCCGGCCAACTGACTCTCCATTGATCAGGATCAAAGCATCTCCCGGTAAGGTGGTTATGCTGATCTCCGCGGCCGGCGCCTGCTGGAACGGAACCTCTTTACGCTTTTCAAGTTTCACCTCAAACAGACCGTCTTCAGCCACGGTTAACTCCAGTGTCTTTTCCAGGTATCCCTGCCTCTGCATTACGAATGAAAGTTCTTCACCAAGGTTAAATATTCCGGAGACAACACCTTTACCAAGATAACGGTTGTTGAGCAGTATCTCCGCGTCTTCAGGCTCTACCCGAAGGGTAATTGCTAAGAGCTCCGGCTGTTCCGTTCCAGAGGCAACATCAGGAATATTTATCATTCTAATCCCCTCTATTGCCTCTAAAGCTTTCCTGCTCTCTTCGGAAAGCTCTACCGGCGGCGCCACACTTACTGCAACACTCTGAATAACCGCTTCAACCCTCTGATCAAGCAGCCGGAGTTGTTCCTCTGATATGGTCGTCTCCATCTCCGCGATAATGCTGTCCACCAGCTCTTCCAGCTTTTTAAAGGAAGCTTCAGTTTCCCTAAAGGCCTGCCCGGTAATGAGAATTTCCTGCTCAGCCGCTACGGTGTAGGCTGAATCGCCGATTTTCTGCAGGAGCTCCAGGACCCGCTCTTCTTTTTCCGGCAGCTTAGCCATTAATCGGTCCACAGCAACAGAGGCGGGCATAATCTGAAGGGCGCCGTTCTTCACTGCCAGCAGGGTGCCTCCATTTTCATTCACCCGGACCCCGAACCGGGTTCCCCTGACCCCCATAACCGCAGTCATAGTCTTGATGTCAAATTTTTGATCACCCCTTAGTTTGCCTACTTTATAGAGGACGGAACCCGCTGAAATATTAGAAACGATATTGCCTGCTCCGGATTCAAGAAAGAGCTCTTCTATGGTAAATATGGTATTTGCCTCTATCCTGACTGCGGCCAGATCTCCAAATTGCAGCTCACAGTAGGAATTTTCAGCAACCTTGACTGTATCTCCACCCTGAAGATAATCCCCAATTCCCAGGGGCTGCCAATCATTCTCCTGAAGCATAAAGCTGACTCCGAAGATAAAGGTTACCAATACTTTATTCCTTGCCGGGGCTGAAGGTTCAGCAGCCCCGCGTTCAGCGAATTGCTCTTCTTCCGCCTTCCGGCAGGTAATTGTTAACATTGATGATAAAATAATAAAGAGAAGAGAAAGCAACGATAATCTATTAAAGGATCTCATCAGCTCCTCCTGAAGTCCTATATATCCCTCCCTGGCGGTTTTGTCAATGAATCGCCTTTAAAGATCAGTAATTACCGGCTATAATCAAGGCTATGATAATAGGCTACGCACAGACTGATCCCCGTTTCGGGGAAAAAGAGTTCAACTTCAGTCAGGCAGCGGAATTGCTTAAGGATGTTAAGGCCGATCTGATAGTTTTACCCGAGCTTTTTGCCACCGGCTATACCTTTGTCTCTAAAGGCGAAGCCGCTGATCTGGCTGAAGGGCTGGAAGGCCCGACCCTGCTTTTCCTAAAAAGTTTGGCCCAAAAAACGGGCGGGGCGCTCGCTGCCGGCTTTGTCGAGAAAGAGGGGACAAAAATCTATAATTCCCAGGCTTTGGTTTCTGAAAAAGGGGTGATTGGTGTCTACCGCAAACTGCACCTCTTTAACAAAGAAAAACTCATGTTCACCCCGGGGAATTTACCCCTGAAGGTCTATACCGTTAAGGGTGTTAAGATAGGTATGATGATCTGTTTTGATTGGATTTTCCCGGAAACAGCAAGGACCCTGGCCCTGCTGGGAGCGGATGTTATTGCCCATGGGGCAAACCTGGTGCTGCCCTATTGCCAGAAAGCCATGGTAACCCGTTGCCTGGAAAACAGGGTCTTCGCGGTAACGGCCAACCGCATTGGCAGGGAGAAAAGGGGCGAGGATGACTTCACATTTACCGGAGCCAGCCAGGTAACCGCTTTTAATGGCGAAGTGCTTTCCTCAGCCCCGGAAAACCGGGTTTTTATTGACACGGTGGAAATCGAGGTTGAAGGAGCCAGGGATAAGCGGATAAACAAGTTCAACGACGTACTGGCGGACAGGAGGAAGGAGTTCTATATCAACACCTGACAGCCGCTTTTCCACCCAAGACCGGCTCTGTGCCGCTCAATAGAACACGTATCGGGGGGTGCTAGTCTTCAGCTAAAAACCCCAGCTCCTCTTCGATCCGGGCTGCATCTGCAGTATTCAGCTCCATTAAACGACGCAGGTGGATCATACTGTCAACATCAATTTCCTTAAAGCGAAAACCCAGGTAATCACCCTCACGGTGCACCAGTTTTGCTGCTACAGTCAGGATAATATCCGAATGTTCCAGCTTGATCTTCAG
>DRHE01000108.1 GCA_011049745.1 Spirochaetales bacterium
ATCTTTCCCGGTGGGGAGGGAATAAGTTTCATCACCGAAAGATTAGACACTGATTTACCACAGCCGGATTCTCCGACAATGCCGAGAGTTTCTCCCTTATGAAGTTCAAAGGAGACCCCGTCCACAACCTTGACTTCGGTTTTAATCGGTATTTTCTTCGGGGCGCTGGCCGGATATCTTGGCGGAAAAGTCGACTACATCATCACCCGGGTCATTGATGTAATGTACGGTCTGCCCTACATGATGCTGGTGATAATAATGATGTCCCTGTTCGGCAGGAATATCTTAAATCTCTTCTTTGCCCTGGCAATTGTAAGCTGGCTTACTGTGGCCAGAGTGGTTCGCGGTCAGATTATCTCGCTGAAGAATTCAGAGTTTGTGGAAGCGGCACGTTCGGTAGGTGCCAGTAACTTCCGGATTATCTTCCGCCATCTTGTGCCTAATACGCTGGGGATTATTGTGGTTTTTACCACACTCAGGATTCCCTCCTTCATCATGATGGAGTCTTTCCTCTCCTTCCTGGGGCTGGGTGTTCAGGCTCCCTTTGCCTCCTGGGGCTCCCTGGTGAGCGAAGGAGTAGAAGGTATGAACCTGTACCCCTGGCGGTTGTTCTTTCCGGCTATTGCTATGGTTATATTCCTTTTTTCCATGAATTTTCTGGGCGATGGGTTGAGAGACGCCCTGGACCCGCAGAGTAAGAACAAACTATAGAGAGTATATAATGAATAGCGATGTAATATTGAAGGTGGAAAATCTAAAAACCTACTTCAATACCGACGACGGAATTGTCAAGGCTGTGGACGGGGTCTCCTTTGAACTTCATAAGGGAGAAACTCTCGGCATTGTCGGAGAATCCGGCTGTGGTAAATCAGTGTCTAATCTTTCGGTGATGAAACTTATTCCCTCCCCACCGGGAAAGATCATGGCTGGAAAGGCGCTGCTGTATGGTGAAAACATCTTTGATATGACCAGCGATGAAGTCCGCAGGCTTCGGGGCAATCGTATTTCAATGATCTTCCAGGACCCGATGACCTCCCTTAACCCTTTCTTGAGAATTTCTACCCAGATGGTGGAGACAATCCGCCTGCACCAGGGTATGGATAGGAAAGATGCCAAAAAAAAGGCGGTGGAGATGCTGCAGTTGGTGGGTATTCCTAATCCGGGCAAACGGGTCGTTGACTATCCCCACCAATTTTCAGGCGGCATGCGCCAGCGGGTAATGATAGCCATGGCTTTAAGCTGCAACCCGGAAATTCTTATTGCCGATGAACCAACCTCAGCTCTGGATGTAACCATCCAGGCCCAGATCCTGGAGATAATCAAAGAGCTGACCCGGAAACTGGGCACGGCAGTTATTATGATCACCCATGATCTGGGTGTGGTGGCCGGTATCTGCGATAAGATCAATGTTATGTATGCCGGCAAGATTGTAGAAGAAGCTCCGGTGGATGATCTTTTCCACGATCCCCAGCACCCCTACACCAGGGGTTTGATAAAGTCCGTGCCCAGGCTCGATAAGCCGCATAAGGGCAGGCTTTTTTCAATTGAGGGGCAGCCCCCGAATGTGATCGATCTTCCCGACTGCTGTCCCTTTCATCCCCGCTGCAAACAGGCCCTGGATATCTGCCGGAAGAAGTATCCCCCTGAGACCGCTATAGGCGAAAAGCGCTGTGTAAGCTGCTGGCTCTTTAAGGAGGGAAAATAGGTGGCTGACAATAACATTCTCCTGGAAGTTAAAAATTTAAAAATGCATTTTCCTATTGAAGAGGGGTTACTCTTCAAAAAAAGGGTAGGATCCATACGCGCGGTGGACGGGATCGATTTTGTCATCCGTTCCGGGGAGACTATGGGTCTGGTTGGTGAATCAGGCTGCGGCAAATCGACTACGGCTCGGGCCATAGCCCAACTCTACACCCCGACTGCCGGAGAGGTAATATTCAAGGGCAGGGATCTCTGCACCCTGCCAAAGAATGAGCTGCTTAAAGAGCGAATGGACCTGCAGATGATCTTTCAGGACCCTTACGGATCACTTAATCCACGCATGACCGCCGGTGATATTATTGCCGAGCCCCTGACTGTGTATGCGAACCGTAAATTAATAGATATGTCAAGGCAGGATATCCGCAAGCGGGTTGAAGAGTTGATGGAAAAGGTCGGTCTTTCCAGGTTCTTCATCAACCGCTATCCCCACGAATTTTCCGGCGGGCAGCGCCAGCGAATTGGCGTTGCCAGGGCCCTGGCCCTGAACCCCAAATTGATCCTGGCCGATGAGCCGGTGAGCGCCCTGGATGTATCCATCCAGTCACAGATCTTGAATCTGCTTCAGGATCTGCAGGATGAGTTCAAACTTACCTATCTCTTCATTGCCCATGACCTGGCCGTTATCGAGCATATCAGCACCAGGGTAGCGGTTATGTACTTAGGGATTATCGCCGAGATTGCCGATTCAACCACCCTCTATAAAAAACCATTGCACCCCTACACCAAAGCCCTGCTTTCAGCCGTGCCCATACCCGATCCTGTAGTGGAGCGTAAGCGGCAGCGGATCATCCTGGAGGGTGATGTACCCTCTCCGGATCAGGAGAGGAGCGGCTGTTACTTTTATGATCGCTGCCCCAATGCCATGGCTGATAAGTGCAAGAATAATATACCACCATTAAAAGAGGTGGAAAAGAACCAACAGGTAGCCTGCTTTCTATATTCTGATCCCGAATAGCTGCTGTCAGGGAGGAGTTTTAAAACCATTCGATAAAGCAATTTGTTAAGCGGTGGGTTTTACCAGCGGAATTTCACAAAAAAGAGCAATACTTTCGCCCATAGTGGTGATTATTTTGAGGCGGCTGAAAGAAGAGTTCTCCAGGCGGTAGCTGTTGCCCTTACGGTCATGAAGGGAAAGAGCGATTACTGCCCTGGGTTTTCCCGGAATACTGCTCCTTTTTATAAGCGAGACCTCCACTCTTTCAAGATCGCTTAATTTTATGGTCTGGTTTTTATATAAAAAGAGCAGGCCGAATTTATACTGCAGCAGGCCTGTGGAGCGCTCCCATGTCCAGCTCTCCTGGTACAGGCTTGAGAGCAGGGAAAAAAGTACAAGCAGCAGGGGCACTGTATTGGCTGCTGTAAAGACTTCTGTTATTCCCCCCGTGGTAAAGTTCAAAAGAGCGAAGAGAATAAAGAGGGCTATAAAGATCATGAACAGGCGGAACCTTAAGGGGATCAGCAGGGCCAGTTTATCTTCACTGTATTGTTTCAAAGTCAAATGGATGCTGAATAAGAACATAGCTTTCCTATTATAGGCTGATTAGCTGCCGCCGGCCAAGCTCCTTTGAGCCATTTGCGCTGTTTGTAACTTCAGCGACAGCAATGATGGAGACTGGGTAAAAAATACCGAGAAAGCTGAAAGAGCCGCATCTCGTATTTTGTATTTCTTGTTTGTTCCAAGGCGGATATCGGGAAATTGCGATATCGCTGAGTCGAGAAATTTTATTAATGTGTTAAAGGTCTGGTTCCCCTCCATCTTGCCTGATAAATATTGTAGGGGAATCCATAAAGAATGTCTAGTGTATGATAAAGTATACACCCAAAGGAGATGAATTCGATTTGTCTATGAAAATAATCTTGCAAATTTATACGTTCACTCTCTAAAATGAGAATTGCTGTAAATTACCTTACACCGCAAATACTCCTCATCCCTTCTTCTTAACCGGTGGGGTTTGTAGAGCGGTTACGCCGCAACATCCAATTATTCTAAATGTATTGAAGCAATTTACAGATCCTTAATAACCTGTACCAGCCTGCTGCCTACTTGTTCGATCTCGCTGTCATTCGAATTGATATTGATGCCGAAGCCCGCTCCAAGACCTTTGTCTATGACGCCGACGCTAATATTCGCCGCACGACTTACGATGTCATCCGTCTGCGGAAGCATATGTTTCTTGTACTCGCGCGCAACTGGATAGCGCGGGCAATCATATGGGCAGCGTGCCCCGGTAACCGTCACTTTGTTCAGTAGCTGTTCCATATTGTTGTAAGCATGCCAGCCAGAATACGCGAGGGGTTTGCTGCCGATCTTTTCACAGAAGCGCTCCGCCAATGCAACCGTATCGAACAATAACGTCAAGAGTGTTGCACACTCTCCAGCTTCATCGTTGATCTTGCGGAAATGGACAGGCGGTAGCCCCTGGAGCATGTCTTTAAGCTTGGCCTTCTTTTTGCGCAGGGTATCAATAATGCCATCCAGCTTGCGGAGTTGCGCCAACAATACAGCCCCCGTCAGTTCGTTCATGCGCATGTTCATGCCCAACATGTTGCGGTTGCCCAGCTCCACGCCCTTACGCAGGGGCTTGTGCCCTTGATCGTGAAAGCCATAAGCCCGCTCGTACAGAATATCGTCATTTGTGCCCACCGCGCCGCCATCGCCCGAAGAAATCATTTTGAACGCATTGAACGAACTGACGGGGGCTGTATTGTTGGCGCAACTCCGCAAGCTGGATGGCATTATTGATACCCTGCG
>DRHE01000109.1 GCA_011049745.1 Spirochaetales bacterium
CAAACAATTTCTTGGACTTATGGATGATTTTATTGATCATGAAAAGGCCACGATAGCTATTCTTCCTTTTCCTTATGAAGGCGGAGTCTCATATGGCACTGGAACCTCGAAAGCACCTGATGCAGTTATCAATGCTTCTTATTATCTTGAATTATATGATGAAGTATTAAAAGTGGAACCTTATCGCATGGGTATTATCACTGTATCTCCACCAGAAATTCCTAAAAATCATGCAGCAATGTTCGAAACGGTCTATGGAAAAACACGCGCCCTAATTAATAAAAACAAGTTTGTGGTTTTGCTGGGTGGTGACCACTCTATAAGTAGTGGTTTTTTTAAGGCACTCCGTGAAGAATATGGCACCCTTTCAGCAATTCAAATTGACGCTCACACTGATTTGCGAGATTCATATAAAGGCAGCAAATTTAACCATGCCTGTGTGATGTCAAGAATTCGTGAACTCACTCCGCATACTTTACAGATTGGGATACGTAGTATGTCCCTTGAAGAGGCTGAGCGCATCGAGCGCGAAAACCTATATGTTTGCACGATGTACGATTTTCGTCATGGGAAATTTGACATCGAGTCAGCGTTTGACAAGATACCCAATCCGGTTTTTATAACTGTTGATGTAGATGCTTTTGATTGGAGCGTCGTCATGAGTACTGGCACTCCGGAGCCGGGTGGTTTCTTGTGGGATGAAGCTTTAAATCTTTTACAAAAGATATTCATGTGTAAAAAAGTGGTCGGGTTCGACGTGGTTGAGCTCTCTTATTCACAAACGGATAAAAATTCCTCTTTTGCCATTGCTAAACTTATCTATAAAATGCTGGGATTTAAACTGATGGCAGATAATCAAAAAGTGAGGTTTGTAATAAAAAAATGATTAGAGCTTTCACTAATTTGAGTAGTGTATTTTTTTCATTTTAGAAAACAATATTTATTGACTAACCTAAATTAATTAAAAAAGGAGATGATGTATGTCAGACAATATCGCTAAAAATGTAAGTGCTCAAGCAACTACACCGGTGCAGGGTAGGTTGATCTATCCTATTTTAGGGATCCTGATGATGTTATGTATTGGTAATATATATTCATGGTCAGTTTTTGCCAAACCTTTGCAAGCGGAAGGTTGGACAGCAGCTCAGACAACATTGCCTTTTCAGATCAACATTGTAATCAATACGATTGCTATGATATTTGCGGGAAGATGGCAGGATAAAGTAGGACCTAAACCGGTTGCGATTTTTTCGGGTATTATGATGGGTTTAGGATTTATTTTAATTAAATTTTTTGGTAATACCCAGGCGGGTATGATAGTTTCTTTTTCTTTAATAGTAGGTACAGGTATGGGAGCAGGTTATGTTACTCCGCTTGCCACAGCATTAAAATGGTACCCTGACAAACGTGGGCTTATTAGCGGCTTAGTTGTTATGGGAATGGGTGCCGGGTCAATTTTCGGTGGTATTGGTGGTCCTTTACTCATAGCAAAAATAGGTCTTTGGAATACTTTTGCTGTTTTCGGTATAGTGTTCGGCGTAATTATAACTGTTTGCGGCTCTATGCTTAAAAATCCTCCGGAAGGGTATAAACCTCCCTCATCTTTACATTCAAAAGAAAAAAGTGATAAATCAACTAAAAAAGAAAAAAATGTAATCAGTTTGTATAATTATTCAGCAAAAGAAATGTTAGGCACAGTTTCTTTTTATCTTATCTGGTTGGTATTTATAATCGGTACAGGCGGAGGGCTCATGGTTATATCACAAGTTTCGCCTTTCGGCCAAAATATTATTGGATTAACACCTGTTGTTGCTGGCTCGGTAATTATGGTGTTGGGTATCTTCAATGGTTTAGGCAGGCCGGTATGCGGTTTCTTGTCAGATAAAATAGGCAGAAAAAATGTTATTTTTATCGCATTTGCGCTACAAATAATAGCGCTTGTACTGGTTTTACCTAATGCCAACTCCTATATAATATACGCTATCGGCGTATCCTTAATGGGTTTTTCTTATGGCGGTTTTTTAGGAACAATGCCATCGCTAACAGCTGACTTTTATGGTATAAAAAATGTTGGTTTGAATTACGCCTTTGTTTATACTGGCTGGGGAGCCGCAGGATACTTCGGCCCCCAGGTAGCTAAAATACTGGTTGGTGGAAGTCTTGAAAGAGGCGATTGGAACAATGCGTTTTATTTTATCGCGGCTTCTTGTGTTGTCGGCATGATTTTGTGGTTTTTCGTTAAACCAAAGGTTAGACCTGAAACCGCTTGAGAGAAGACTGGTTCACAAGATGTTGAAAAGGTCAGTGAGGGGGATTTGAACCGCCCGAAGAATGTTGCAGGTGTTCTGATGACTATCCGGCGGCGCCGGGTAAAGCACCGCGCTAAACCTATATATCCTCGAACTCCTCATCCCCCTGCATGAACTCAGGAAAGGTATAGGCAATAATTCCTGTTTTGCGTATTTTCATTTCTATGTAACCCTGGACGGTGAGTTTATCTAAATACTTCTTGGCCTCATCCATGGTGATATCCCCCTCCAGAGCCACTTCTCCCGGGGAGATCACTCCCTTGTTCTTTTTAGCGGTGCGCAGAATTACCTTCTCAATTGATTCTTTCTGTTTTGCCGGCAGGGGATAGGGCACATCATTGAAGAGCGCATCACGGTAACGGCTACCGAGATTCGCCTCCTGCACCATGGTGGGAATATAGAAGAAGTCAAAAATGGCTCCTATCATGCCCAAACCGCCTGAAACAAACCATAACAGTCCGGTTCCGATTTTTCCAAGGTAGAAGCGATGTAATCCTAAAGCCCCGCAGCCGGAGATAAACCAGAGCAAATAGGCAATTGAAATTCTATACATGGTCACCCTCCATTATGGGTAGATCCTGGATACGGTACGCGGAAATGGCGAAGCCTCCCTTATGTGCTGAATCCCGGAAAGCCAGGCCACTACTCTTTCCAGGCCCAATCCATAGCCGGAATGGGGCACCGAACCGAATTCCCGCAGCTCCAGATACCAGCGATAAGCCTCTTCAGGGAGTTCTTGTTCATGGATCCTGGCTGTCAGCCTTTCGCGGCTGTCCTCTCTCTGCGATCCCCCGATAATCTCGCCATAGCCCTCCGGAGCCAGAAGGTCAGAGCAGAGTACGGTCTCCGGATTGTCAGGATTTTCCTTCATATAGAAGGCTTTTATTTTTTTGGGGTAATTGAGAATAAAGATTGGCTTTTCGTACTCTCTGGTCAGTATGGTTTCATCATGCCCGCCCAGGTCTGAACCCCATTGAATATCGCTGCCCAGTTTCTGCAGCTTTTCAACTGCTTCCCCATAATCCAGGCGGGGGAAGGGGGGTTTCACCTTTTTTAAAGCCTCGATATCTCTATCAAGCACTTTAAGCTCAGCTGTGCTGTTGGCGAGGATATCCTCCACCAGGTGACAGATCATCTCCTCCTGCAGATGTATGTTGCCTTCACTCTCCAGGTAGGCAACCTCTGCTTCCAGCATCCAGAATTCAGTCAGGTGACGCCTGGTCTTTGATTTTTCCGCTCTGAATGTGGGACCGAAATTATAGACCTTGCCAAAGGCCATACAGGCCGCTTCCAGGTAGAGCTGGCCGGTCTGGGCAAGGTAGGCCTCTCCCAGGTCAAAATAGGGCACAGAGAAAAGCGAGCTTGAACTTTCGCCGATTGAACCGGTGAGAATAGGTGTATCAATAAGTATAAATCCACGGTTATAAAAGAAAGATCGCAGGGACATGATGGCCTGACTTCTCAGGCGCAGTATGGCGCCGGGGCGGGTGGAGCGCAGCCAGAGGTGGCGATTTTCCATAAGGAAGTCAATGCCATGTTCTTTTTTGCCGATCGGGTAATCAGAGACAGGGTTCTGGATCAAGGAGATATTCTTAACCTGAAGCTCATAACCACCCGGAGAGCGTGCATCTGCCCTTATTTTCCCGCTTACACGAAGACTCGCCTCCATTTTAAGTTCAGTCAGGGTGTTGAAACTTGACTCATCGCATTCCCCTTTTACCGCGATTCCCTGGAGGCGGCCGGTGCCGTCTCTGAGCTGGAGGAAGTGAATTTTCCCCTTTGAGCGTTTGTTATAGAGCCAGCCCCATATTTCAATATCCTGATCAATGTATTTTTGAATATCTGAAATCCATATTCTCTGCAATTTTATCCCCTTTGTCCGGTTATTCAACCAGCTCATCCTGGTTCCTGGTAATAGTAATTTCACCCTTTTCCGACTGCATCCTGATATAGTCGATAAACTCACCGCAGGCTTTGTCCAATTCCGACCGTAATATGGCGCCGAAAGAGTCAATTTCAGTGCGGATAATTTCCCGGCGTCGCTCGGATACATTAGCGAAGATCACCTCTTTCAAATTCTCATCCATAGCCTTCATTACCAGGGCAAGCTCCCGGTCGGAAAAATCTCTCAAGACAGTCTGCAAATCACGGCCGCTCAGCCAGGTAATAATATCTAAAGAGAAAAGTCGTTCTTCAATCTCTAAAGCCAGTTTTTCATCCTTTTCTTTTAAAGCGTCGAGTATGCTCTGTTCTGTGGAAAGGCCGGAATATTTAAGGATCTCGGCCAAAGCTCTTTTACCGTCAACACCCCAGGTGACAATCTCACCCTGGGTTCTGACCTTTTCCCTCAATGCCTGTTCAGCCATTCTGATAATTTCCGGATCAATCTTTTCAAGAGAGGCGATCCTTCTGATCACTTCACTTTTCTGTTCCCTGGGAAGATTAGAGATAATTGCCGCGGCCCGTTTGGGGTTGAGATGGGGGAGAATGGCCGAGACAACCTGGATGGATTCATCTCTTAAGAGCAGATTTACCTGTTCCTGCTCAAGGTCCTCTAAAAAGGAAAAGGGAGGGTGCGGGCTTCTCTTCAATATTTTGGTTATAAAGGTTTCCGCTTTTTCTTTGCCAAACGCGGAAATCAGTATCTCCCTGGCTTTGTCCACACCGCCCTGGGCGGCCAGCTCACGGCTTTTCTGCAGATAGCCGAATTCTTTGAGCACCCTGGCTGCTTCTTCAGCATTGAGATTATCGATTTGAGCTATCTCTCTGGTTATTCCCTCTACTTCTTCCTCGGAAAAATGCTTAAGCACTTCCGGGGCCTGCTCTTTACCCAGCAGCATAATGAAACGCGCCGCTCGCTGAAAGCCTCTGTCCTTTGAAGTTTTCATAGCTGTATAATATCAACAGGTTATAGCAGGGTCAATTATAGCGGCTGTAGAGTTGGTCAATAAGCCGGTTTAAGGGTAGTGGTGAAGAATATTTGCGGTTGCAGCGCCCACGGTCATCACGGCCTGAATCCAGGGAAGCATTGCTGATTTTTTTTACCGCCTTTTCCGGTGAAGCTCCTGAAGCGAGGCTCTGCCAGAGAATCTGTAATATTGCCACTGCTTCTTCTTGAGCCTTATCGTAGAGCTCCGGGAAACTGGAAGTGCTGCAGAGCTCTTTGTAGCAGGGATGGAGCCATTCGGCTTTATTCAGATTCAGGAAATCAATATTATCCTCTATCTCCAGGGGGTGAAACAGGGCGAGCCTTTTAATATTACTGCTGTCCTGTTGATCCATTTCCCAGGCCATCCTGCGGTATTCGGGGTTGCGGTGGTCCGTGATCTTGTAGAAAAAAATGGCATCTTTATAGGCATTTTCAATTCTGCGGCGGTCACGGGATTTAAAATGCATCCCAGGATAGGTGGCGTGCAGGGATTTTAGCAGGAGTTTAAGTATGGGGTAGGCCAGAGCGGGCCCGCAATCGATAAGGGAAAAAAAATCAAAGTCCATAGGTTCTATTCGCCGGCGTCTTTTAACCATGAGCACATCTATTATCCGCTCCAGAAAGGGATGACAGCGGAAGTATTTCTGCGATTCCCTGTCAATCGGGCTTACCCAGCCGGAAAAATAGTTGATAAAGGGATGGGTATAGCGATCCAAAGGGGCATGAGTGGCAAAACCCATAATAAAGGCATTCACCGCCGAAACAAGCGCTGCCTTGGATCGCCTGGCCTGAAGAACCATATTTCCTACAAGCTGACCATAACCCCAGCGGTGTATTATAC
>DRHE01000110.1 GCA_011049745.1 Spirochaetales bacterium
AAAACGAAAGGAGATTGGATTGAACAAAGTATCCTGGTGGGGAAATCGAGCTGTTGAAATTAGGATAAAAAATCAGTATGACTTTAAATAATGGCCTTCAAATCACCCCGGCGTAGTGGCCTTGAAATCGGCCTGGAAATGTCTGGAGATAAGACCCGATTATGTATTTGCCCTGCATAATCTACCTGGTTTTTCTAAAAACCACATCGTAGTACGGCGGGGAGCATTTACATCTGCATCTAAAGGGATGGTAATCAAACTTAAAGGCAGGACAGCACATGCCGCTGAACCTGAAAAAGGAATCAATCCGGCACTGGCAATTTCGAGGATTCTACCCCTGCTTACAAACCTGCCAAAAAAATTGGCTCTGGTAAAAGAGCAGTGTATGGTAACAATTGTCTATGCAGAGCTAGGGGAAAAGGCTCTGGGCACATCCCCGGGGGATGCCGAAATCATTGCAACTCTGCGTGCTTTAAACAATGCTGATATGGAAATCCTGACCGATGAGGCAGAAACAATTGTCAAATCAGTGGCCGTAAAGAAACAATTGAAATTTGACATTTCCTATATTGAGAAGTTTCCCGCTACCGTGAATGACGAGGAATGTATCGAGGCAATAGAAAAAGCCGCTGTAAAAAATAGTTTGACCGTTAAAACTCTGGAACAGCCTTTTCGCTGGTCGGAAGATTTTGCGCATTTTACGAAGCATTTTAAGGGAGCTTTATTTGGTCTTGGGGCAGGGAAAGATCACCCAGGCCTTCACGATCCTTATTATGATTTTCCTGACGAAATTATAGAATCCGGTGTTTCATTATTCAGCTCGGTGCTCTATTCTATTACCGATCTTCGCATAAAACAATAACGGATTAGTCAAAAAACCTTCAGATATATTATGCTTGAAAACATAATGCTTTTGTGCATAATGTTTAGTTATGAGCCTGGCTTGATCAGGCGTGAACTGCCTTTCGGGGAATCCAAAAAGTCCAGCAAGAGGTCTCTCTACCGCATATCCGACCCCTTTATCCGCTTCTGGTTCAGGGTAGTGGCCCCTAATCGATCTCTTTTAGCCGAATCTCCACCAGAAACCAGGCTGTCAGTGTGGCAAAAGAATAAACCATCCTTATTCGCCCAAACCTGGGAAGAGCTTTGCCGGCAGAGTGTTCCTCTGCTTCAGAAATCCGACTCCCCCCTTGCCGAAAGGGGTCCCTGGGGGCCTGCGAGAAGATATTGGCGGGGGAACAGCCCGGAGTGGGATTTAGTAGCCCGTTCATTAGATGGCAGAAGGCTGCTTTTAGGAGAAGTAAAATACCATGCACAACGAGCTACTACCGGCATGGTGCAAAGGGCCGCAAACGCCTTGCTGCGCAAGGGTGTTCCGGATATTCCAGGCTGCAAAGATTGCGATATTGTTCATGCGGTGTTTTTTCCTGGCAGTACAGCTCCCGGGACACGATGCCCGGGTGCGGTAAAGGGAAAGGTTAATCCGGATCTACTGCGATTCCACTTGGAGCGCCGGACCCTGGAAATGATGAGATAAGGGTGCCGCTAAGAGTGTATACTGTTATGTCAACACACCACTGCCATCTCAGTCGTCTGAGAAAGCGTTTCACCGCCATAGCTTCCGGTTGCCACAAAACCTCTACTTTTCGTGGAAAAAAGCCATCTCCTTGATACTGGGGGCCTGGCCCGTATTATCCCTGATATTCCGGTGTACAATTGCCGCTACACCGGTGGAAAGACCGAAGAGATTGATAAAGCCGGTTGCATCTCTATGATCGTAGGTACTGGCCCCGAAGGAGGCAAGATCCTCAAGGTAGAGTGAATAGGGTGATCTCCTGCCCCCGCTTATTACATTACCCTTATAGAGCACCATCTTCACCGAGCCATTAACATACTCACAGATACGGGCCATGAAAGCATCCAGGGCCTCGCGCAAAGGAGTGAACCATTTTCCCGCATAGACCAGTTCTGCATATCTTAAAGCGACCAACTCTTTGTAATGGAGGGAATCACGGTCCAGGGTAATACTCTCCAGATCAGATAGAGCATGGTAGAGAATTGTACCGCCGGGGGTTTCATATACGCCCCTGCTCTTCATACCCACCATCCTGTTTTCCACCAGGTCGACCCTGCCGATGGCATTCTCTGCACCCAGGCGGTTCAACTGCTCCAGCAATTTCAGGGGAGATAGCTTTTTGCCGTCCAGGCTCACGGGCAGACCCTTTTCAAAGTCTATGGTTACCTCTGCCTCCTGGTCAGGCGCCTCCTGGGGCGAACGGCTGAAGCGAAATAGATCGCTCCCCGGCCGGTTGCCGGGTTTCTCCAGGTCACCGCCCTCATGGCTTAAGTGCCAGATATTGGAGTCCCGGGAGTAGATATTCTTTTTAGAGATGTCGCCCAGGGGGATATTGTGTGCCTCGGCATAGTCTATGGCCTCTTCTCTTGAACGGATATCCCACAGGCGCCAGGGAGCGATAACCTTCAGGTGGGGGGCCAGGGCCTTGTAGGCCAGCTCAAAGCGCACCTGGTCATTGCCCTTGCCAGTACAACCGTGAGCCACTGCATCAGCTCCCTCTTTCAGAGCCACCTCCACCTGGTGCTTGGCCTGCAGGGGCCGGGCAATAGAGGTGCCCAGCAGGTACTTGCCTTCATAAACGGCGCCGGCTCGCAGCAGGGGAAAGAGATAATCCCCCACAAACTCTTCCCGAATATCGCGTATGTAGAGCTTTGAGGCGCCCGATTTGACAGCCTTCTCCTCCAGGCCGCTCAAATCCTCATCCTGCCCCACATTGGTACACATGGCAATAACCTCGGAGCCGGGATAATTTTCCTTAAGCCAGGGAATTATAATCGAGGTATCCAGTCCCCCTGAATAAGCGAGCACAATCTTTTTAATCTTCTCTTTCTCCATCTCCTTCCTCCTATAATTTGATATTCAATCCAGGTCCATGGCGGTCGCGCACTGCGATCAAAACACTATGACTGCGCTACTGCGGTCAAGTGCCCTTGGACTCTATGGAGCTAAAAACCTCTTCCATCATATCCACCCCCAGGAAAATTTCCTCACGGCTGATAACCAGGGGCGGAGCAAATCTTAAGAAAGACTTACCCGAACGGAGTACCAGCAATCCTTTTTTACGCAGCTCTTCAAGCAGCCCAGGCAGGGGATCCTCCTCGCTTTCAGAAGACTTGACAACTTCCAGCCCCAAGAGCAGTCCTCTGCCCCTGACCTCACCCAAAAAATCAAAGCGGGAGCTCAGCTTACGCAGCAATCCCGTAAAGTAGTCGCCCTTCTCCGCAACAGATGCAATGAAATCTTCTTCCGAAAGGATATCCCATATTTTAGAGGCTACTGCGGTGGTAACCGGACCGCCGCCAAAGGTGGTGCCGTGCTCCCCCAGGTGTATAAGGCTGTTGACCTTTTCCGGAATCAGTACGGCCGAAAGGGGCAGTCCCCCGGCCAGGGGCTTGGCCAGAGTGACCAGATCAGGCTCCAGGCCCACACCTTCGAAGGCAAAAAAAGTTCCGGTGCGTGACAGGCCGGTCTGTACTTCAT